>NZ_JBNDKI010000005.1:0-213610 GCF_050435445.1 Luteibacter sp. 621
GTTTTCGACTCGGCCTCCGTGCCTCGATCAAAAACGAGCGGGCATCCATGCCCGCTCCCGCCTGCGGCGGCTGTTCCCGTCCGTCACCCTCGCCTACGAAACTCGCCTCGAGGGTGGGCACCGAGGGCTCTTTTCATTCATGAGGTTGGGTTGGTGGGAGAGCCGGTAGGCCTGGCGTCGACGCGCGCGCCGCCGAGTCGCGAGGCGCAGCCCTCCCGCTAACGGTGTCATCACGCCGCGCCGGTGGACGCTTCCGCTTGAGGCCATGCGATACCCCGCTTGTTGTAGGAGCCCATCCTGTGGGCGACATCTTGTCGCGAGCACGCCACAGGTCCTGTTGCGGTGAGGCGAGAGTTGTCGCTCACAGGGTGGGCTCCTACACAGGGGCGCGTGGCGGCTGGCGCGATGTTGCATCGAGCCTCACCCTCGCTCTCCGGCCCACTCACCTCAGTCATCAAACGAGACTTCGGCGCCCACCCTCGAGGCGAGTTTCGGAGGCGAGGGGGACGGGAGGGAATAGCCCCGCAGGGGGCTTGGCCATGGAGGGCCAAGCCTTTTTGACGAGACACGGATGTCTCGTCGAAAAGCCCCTCACGGCACCCGGTTCGCGGCCGTAGGCCACATAGGTACATGGCCGCGTAGCGGCATCCTTTGCGAACGCTGGAGACCTGTCTGAGCAGCGAGGGTGGGCGCCGAAGGCTCGCTGCCTCACGGCCCAAGTGTACAAAGCGATGGCGCAGCCGAGCCCCCCAACGCGATGCCGAAGGCGAGCCCTCGCCCTTACGGATCACCGCGGCACTAAAGCGCCGGGGCGAAATCCGTGCGGCGGCGGCGGTGCGGGTTTACGTTAGCCAGGCGTGATAGCGCCAGCAAGCGTGCCGTACGCATCCACGCCACCACGATCACCCCCACCTGCACAATCAAGAACGCCACCAAGGTACCGCTGCCCGCCGCCGTCGTATGCCCGCGCCACGACGCAATCAGCACCGCCAGGATGCCGCCCACCAGCGTGATCACCAGATACACCAGCAACGTCGCGAACGGGCGGCGCAGGAACTGCATGAAGCCACGGCCCAACGCACGGAACGCCGAACGCAGCGTCACATCCGCAATGTAAGCTGCGCGCGCCGACTCGACGATGCACTGCACGATCACGAATACCAGCAACGTCGCGCCCAGCGCCACGTTAGCCCACAGGTCCGCATCCGATTCCAGGAATGCCGCATCGCCCTTATCGGACGCGAGTGACGACAGGCCATGGGCCGCCAGCCCGAACAGGATGTAAGGCACCAGCGACAGGATAAGCAACCGCAACATGCGGCCATACTCCGTGGCGCCACCTTGCAGCAGAGCGCCAAAGCTCAATGCCCTGCCCGCCCGCCCCCCGGCGACGACCATGCCAGTGAGGAAAGGCGAGATCGCCAGCGTCACCAGCACGCCGGCAAAGAACGCCATCCCAGTCCAGCGGTTGTCGCGAAGGCCCGCCATCACGTCGGCAAACATCAAGCCATCGAAATGACTGGCATAGCGCTCCGCATGCACGCTGTAGCCCAGCATGCCATCAAGCAGGCTCCAGAAAGGCAGCGCCACCACCAGCGTGGGCAACAAGGTAAACAGGATCCACAGCAGCATCACGCGCCACTGCAAGCCGCCGAGCGCGCCGGCGCCGAGTGCAGCGATAGCAGAGCGTTTCACTTGGCCGTTCATAGGGTCACCAGCAGGCTGTAGATGCCCTGGAACAGGGCGGCGAAGTCTGACGTCCAGCGGCGCGTCGCGGCGTGGTTCGCGTCGACCGTGCGGCTGTCGTTGAGCTTGTTGCTGTCGAGGTAGATCTTCTGTTCGGGATCCAGTTCGGCCGATTTCGCCTTCACCGGTTTGGTGAATTCGAAGCGCGCCCAGCGCCGCTGGTCATCCCAGCGCACCGTCTCCACCGAATCATCGGCGAAGGTCACCTTCAGCACCTGCGGCACCGGCGCGCCATCGCGCCAGACAGTCACGATCGTGCGATACGGGAACGGACCGGTGCCCGGCTTGGCATCGGGGTGCGCCTTCTCCCACGCATCGCGCTGCTTGTCGATCGCATCGTCGTTGTCTTCGCTCGACAATTCGACGCGCTTGCCATCCTTCACCGAGGTACCGGCCAGCGGGAGAACCTCTTCGCTGCTGATGGCCTTCACCTGGTCATCTATGCGGTCGGTGCCATAGACGTATTGCTCGAACACCTGCGCCACGACCTCCGGCTTACCCGATACCTCGGCCAGCGTGGCCTGCAGGTCGCCGATGCCCGGATGGCGGAAGTGCCAGGTCGCGTAGTACTGGCGGAAGGCCTTCTCCGTCACATCCTTGCCGAGGCGTTCCTCAAGATCGTGCATGGCGGTCGCGGTGCGCGAATAGACCGTGCCGTACTGCGCGCTCGACAGGCGATCCCAGGCATTCTGGCCCAGTGGATCACCCGGGTGGGCCAGCGTCGCCATCATGCGTTCCAGGGCGAACACATTGATCGGGGGCTCTACGCCGAAGAACTGCCAGATCGGTTTGGTGAGGTAAACATCCTGCTTGCGCTCGCGCAGCATGCGCTCGTCCCAGTATTCGTTCAGGCCCTCATCCAGCATGGGCTCTTCGAATTCATTGGAGGCAAGCAGGCCATAGAAGTAGCCGTGGCCGAATTCATGGATGGTCACGAAATCGATGAGCCATTCCGAGAGCGTCTTCGGTTTCAGGTCCTTCGCGTTATCCGCAGTGAAGAACGTCGGATATTCCATGCCGCCGGCTTCGCTGGCATTGAACGGCGGGATCACCCCGGTAACCGTCTTGTACGGATAGGGGCCCAGCGTGTCCGAGAAATAAGTAAGCGAATCGGTAGTGGCCTTCAACACCGGTTTCGCATCCACCTCGTATTCGGCCGGGTAAAGCACCTTGACCTTGACGGTGGGGCTGCCTGGGCCGTTCCACGTGGTTTCAATGGTCTTGAAGTCGGGTGCCGCCATCCATGCAAAGTCATGCACGTCGGCCTGGGTGAAGTGCCAGGTAAGGTCGTTACCCTCCGGCACCGGGTCGCCCTGCTGCTCGCCCACGGCGGCTACGGTGTAGGCCTTGGGCACGGTCATGTGCACATCGAACTCGCCGAAGTCGGCGTAGAACTCGCTGTTGAAATGGAATTCGTGGACGTTCCAGCGTGGCTCCGTTGCCCCACGCTCGCCCGGCAGCTCGAGCACGCCGATCTTCGGGAACCACTGCGCCACCAGGTGGAACTTGCCCACGTAACCCGTTCGCTCGATCACGCGGGGCAACTGGCTGTGGAACGCCATGTCCAGCGTGACGCTGCCGCCCGCCGGCACCGGCTGGGCCAGGTCCACCCGCACCACGGTGTGATCGGTCGACGGGCCCTTATCCGGGTGGACGAAGGTCCATTTCAGCGTGGCGCCGTCCTGCTCCACATGCTGCAGGTCGATATAACCCCACTCGCCCTTCTTGGTCTTGCCCACGCCGCGGGAGCCGCCATCCGGCGCAAGCACCTGCCGCTCGGAGAAGAACGTGCTCCCTTCACCCTCGAACGCATTGAGGTAGAGGTGAAGGAACACGGCGGATACGGGACGATCGCTGCGGTTGCGCCAGGTCAGCTGCTGCTGGCCATCGACCGTGTGCTTTTCCGGATCGAGCTTCGCCTGGATCCGGTAGGAGACCACCCGATCGGATAGCGTGGCCTCGCTACCGGTGCGCGGGCCGCCCCATGCTGTTGGCGCACTCGGCGTGCGTACGAAAGCGGCATGCGGCGACGCGAACGGAATCTCGCTGGGAACCACGGGAGCGGGAACCGAACTAGCGGCGGCAGGGACCGGCGGCGGTACGGTGGGAGCCGGAGGGCTCTGGGCCCAGGCGGCGGTGGCGCAAGAAAACGCGCCCGCTATGACAAGACGTACGACCCTGGCTGCCTCGCGGCGCATGCTTCCACCCTCCCCTTGAATCCAGCGAGATTGCTGGACGCATCACAGGCCCGATATAGGCCAGAGGTCACGGGTAGCCGTCAAGCCTCAGCCGGCGAATTCGCGTTCGCGCATCCATTTGGTGACGATCCATTTCTCGCCCTTGAGCACCGGCGCCCCACCATGGAGCGACAGCGGATCGAGCGATCCATCCGCCGCGGCATATTCAAAGTACAGGCCCTGGCCCTTCCGCGGCACGTAACTGAAGTCGATGCGCGGGAAGATCGTTTCACCGCCCGCCTCCACGTTATCCAGGTACATGATGAGCGTGGAAACGCGCTGGCCGCCCGTCGCAATGTGCGGCGCACTGCCCTTCTGGTCGGGCGCGAAGTAGTCGAAGTGGGGCATGTACTCGCCGCCCACGCCGTAGCGCATGACCTGGAGGCCTTCGCCGTGTTCCTCGGTTAGCTGCATGATCGCCGCCGTACGGGCATCGATGCGCTGCACCAGCTCGTTCTCGGCGCGGTGGAAATACGCGCCCTCGCTGGTACGAATATCCATGACGGTGTTGCTACCCGAATCGGGCGCCACGACCGCCGAGCGGGCCAGGCGCGAGCGGGCCATGGCGATCATGCCAGCGCATTCCGCGTCGTCGAGCACGTTATCGAGTACGGCGATGGTGGGGCGTGCGACGCGCACCAGCACACGGATGTCCCGGTCGGGCGTGCGAATGACGTGGCCGGGCGCGAGGCGGCTGCTGAACGCGTGGGCGCCGGCTTCAGCTGCGGAGGGCGGTGCCGTTCCTCCAAAAACAGCATCCGCGATGGCATCGCGCGCCGCCCGCTCGTCGAACTGGTGCTCCTTCATGGTGGCCAGAAGGTCGGCGGGGGCATTGCCACCTGCCAATGCCTCGCCGATCCAGCGATGCCAATCCGGCGTAATCTTTGTATGTCGGCGTGCTTGCATGGCGCCATTGTGCATCGACCGGGGGGTTCCATGCAGTCCATCATCCGTGCCTCGTTTATGGTTCAGCATCGAGATCGGGGCGGACGGCGCCCCTGCGGGCGACCTTACCTATTCGCTGCCCGACTGACTCCCCAGCCATGCCAGCTTTTTTGCCTTGGGCAGGCGCTTAATCTCGTGCTCGGCACGCGAGGCCGCGGAGCGATCCGGGAAAGGTCGGGCGCCAAGCAGCTTCACGGGCGGGTTGGCGCGGGTGTAGCGCGCACCCTTGCCCGCCGCGTGCGCGGCATAGCGCGCCTCGAGGTCATTGGTGATGCCGGCATACCAGCTGCCGTTCCGGCATTCGATCAGATAGACGTACCACATACACACAGCATAATGCCCTGATGAGCTACGACCTCGCCGTCAATCTTCCCCTCCGTGCCGCGCCGGTTGCCCGCCTGCGTGAGGCGCTCGCCAGCTTCCCGCTGGACGACGGGCTCCTTGCCTATCCGACACCTGCCGGGGGCTTGGCCGTTCGCGAGGCCATCGCTGGCTGGATGCGACGGCACAGCGGGTTTAACGCAGTGGACCCGCGCCGCCTGCTGCTGACTATCGGCGCGCGCCACGCACTGGTCCTGGCGCTGGAAGAAACCTGTGCTCCGGGTGATACGTTGCTGATGGAAGAGCTCACCTTCCACGGCTTTCGTCTCGGCGTGCTCGCCCATGGCGTAAGGCCGGCGGCGGTCGCGGTGGATGCGGAAGGCATGCGCCCGGACGCGCTGGAAGATGCGGTCCACCGTACGGGTGCCCGGACGGCCTATGTGCAACCGACACTGCACAACCCAACCACCGCCACCATGTCACTGCGGCGGCGCGAGGCCATTGTCGAACTGGCCCGACGGCTGGACCTCACCCTGATCGAGGGTGATGTGTATGCCGCCCTCGGCTGGCAGGGCACCGACACGCTCCCGTCCCTGGCGGAACTGGCACCTGAGCGCGTACTGCACGCCGGCGGCATGGGCAAGGTGCTCGGCCCAGGCTTGAGGATCGGCTGGCTGCTCGCGCCGGATGACGGCTCTCACCACCGCCTTACCGAAGCGCTGCAGTTGGCCACCGACGGCCTGGCACCCTTCCTGCCGGCCATCGTCGCGGGCTGGATGGCGGATGGCACCGCCGATGGCCTGCTGGGCACCCTCGCCTCGTCCATGCGCGACCGCAACCTGCTGGCTCGGGAGATCCTGGGCGAAGGCCTGCGGACCAACGGGGGCATGCATGCCTGGCTACCGCGGGATGATGCCGATGCCGTTTACGAGCGTGCGCGCGCCGCCGGCGTGCTGGTGACACCCCCGGTGCCATTCAATGCCGAGGGAGGGGTCGGGCGTGGCCTGCGCATCTGCCTGGGCGCCGAAGAAGGACCGGGCCGCCTGGAACAGGGCCTCGCGACCCTGGCCAGCGTGCTTTAGGCCTTCTTCGCTGCGGTTAGCTTTTCGAGCGCCTTGCCTACGGCGGCGAAGGCGAATGCGCCCGTCACATGCGTCGCGGCGCCGAGGCCGCCACCACAATCCAGCTTGAGCGCATCGCTACCGGGCGGCCGCACGCCGCACACGCTGCCGTCGGCCTGCGGATACTGCACGTTCTGCAAGGAGTACACCGCCGAGACGCCGAAGAAGCGATCGGGGTTGCGCGGGAAGTTGTGCTCCTGCCTAAGCCGCTTGCGGATCATGCTGAGCATGGCGTCATGCTCCGTGCGCGACAGGTCGCGCACCCGCACCTGGGTCGGATCGGTGCGCCCGCCGGCGGAGCCCACGGTCACCAGTGGCACCTTGCGCCGCCGGCACCACACGATCGTCTCCAGCTTCACTTTCAGCGCGTCGCAGGCGTCGATCACCACATCGTAGTTGCGATCCAGCAGCTCATCCAGCGATGACGGGGTGAGGAACTGCTCCATGGCCTCGAGCCGGACGGTAGGGTTGATCGCATGTGCACGTTCGGCGATTACGCCGACCTTCGGCTTGCCATATTGGCCATCGAGGGCATGCAGCTGGCGGTTCGTGTTCGACAGGCAGACGTCATCGCCGTCAATAAGCGTAAGCCGGCCAATGCCGCTTCGCGCCAGCGCTTCGGCAGCCCACGAACCCACGCCACCAATGCCGATGACGCAGACGTGCGCGTGGGCGAGGCGGTCCAGGGTGCCGCGGCCATAAAGCCGCTCGATGCCGGCGAAACGTTCGGCCTGGGCCGTGCTCACGTGGGTCTCTGGGTGAAATTGTGTGTGCATTATCTCATATTGAAACAACAGGCCCGTCGGCTATGCTGACGGCCTCGCTAAGCCATGGAAAACCAATGCGCGCGCTGCTCCTTGTCGTGCTGGGCCTTGCCATAGGCGCGCTGGGCGCCACGTTCGCGATCTCGGCCCTGCGCCAGGGCACGCCGTTCCACGATGGGGTCATGGCCGTCATGCAGCACCACATGGGCGCGCTCCGGGCCAACGTGCGGGCGAACCAGTGCGATGCCAAGGCCTCCGCGTTCCGGCTGGGGCGGCTCCGCCAGGAGGCCGGTGATATCGGCGAGGCGTTCCCGGGCACCGACCAGGGTTTTGGCCACGCCGCGGGCAAGCTCGCTGCCGCCCTGGATGGGGCCGTGGGCGCGCAACCGGCCACCTGCGAGGCCCTGGCCGCTGCGCTCAAGCCGGTGGGCGACGCCTGTTCGGCCTGCCACCAGCAGTACCGCTAAGGCGACGCACGACCCATGGCCATGCCCTCGCCGGACGACCAGCCCCCGCCGCGCCAGCCTTACCTGAAACTGCAGCTGTGGCTGTTGCTCCGGGCCCTGGCGCGGTTCGAAACCACCATGTGGCTGCGTACTCGCTACTCGCAGCCCAAAATGGTGGCCATCGGCGTGGTCGGCAGCTTCTCGCTGGCGGTCTACTACCCGGTGTGGGCTTACCTGTTCCCGCAGCCCTACGAAAACCTGCCCATGCGGCTGGCGTGCAGCGCCACGTTCATTCCGCTCGCCCTGTTGCCCTGGTGGCCGCGCCGCCTGCGGGCCTACTTGCCCACGTACTGGTATTTCGCCATGACCGTGGCCATGCCTTTCTTCGTGGGCTACATGACCTTGCGCAACGCCACGCCGCCCTGGCTGATGACCCACATGGCCTGCGTGATGCTGCTCATGATGCTGTTCGACATCGTGAGCTTCCTCCTGGTATTCACGACCGGTAGCCTGCTGGCGGCCCTGGCCTTCGCCCTTTCCCCCGGCGCCGTGCTCCATGGCCAGACCATGCTTGAATACGTCCCGCTGCTGCTGTTCGGCATCGTGGGTGGCGCCACGTGCACCGTTTCGTCGAACATGGCCGAACAGAGCCGGATCGACGCGCTGACCGCCACCTCCAACAATATTGCCCACGAGCTGCGCACCCCGCTTGGCTCCCTGCGCATCGCCGCCCGCGCGGTGGCCCGCTATATGCCCGACCTGATCCGCAGCCACCGCCTGGCCGAAAGCGAGGGCCTGGCCGTACCTGAAATGCGGACCCAGAACCTGCACGCCCTGGAGCGCAGCATCGGCGTCATGGAGCGCGAGGTCACCTACGCCAATACCATCATCGACATGCTGCTGCTGTCGGCCCGGCCCATCGGCGAGGTACCGCTGACCCTTCTAGGCGCCCGCGATTGCGTGGAACAGGCCCTGCGCCGGTTCCCGTACGGCTCCCGGGCCGAGCGTGAACGCATTACCCTGTCGGCCACGGGGGATTTCCCCCTGCTGGGCGAAGAGACCCTGGTGGTCCATATTCTCTTCAATTTGTTGCGTAACGCCCTGTTTCATACCGATCGGGCCGGCAAAGGCGAGATCAAGGTGTATATAGAAGCAGGCGAAAACGGCAATCACGTCCGGGTCCACGACACCGGCCCCGGCATACCACCCGACGTACTTCCCCGTATTTTCAATCGTTTTTATTCGTATTCGAGCGATAGCGCGGGTACGGGCAACATCACGGGCCTTGGGATAGGTCTCGCTTTTTGTCGCGCGGCGATGGAGCATATGGGCGGAGGCATCGTATGCCGCACCAATCTGGGTGAATTCACGGAATTCACTCTCACGTTCCCGATTACGGAGGCCGGGGTCCGGCAGTGATGACGCTGAACTCGCAGGGCGATATCCAGCCCTTCCATTTCCCGACGACCACGGTGCTCGTGGATGACCACGAGGAATACCTCGATGTCGTCCCGTTGCTGCTCGACCCCATGGTCCGGGTACGCACGTTCAGTTCCCCGCGCAGCGCGCTGGCCACACTGGGCAACAACGGCAGCCGCCCTGTGCCCGGCGGCGGCTGGCTGTACCGCTGGAAGGATCGGCCATCGGAAACGCAAGAACTTGTGGCACTGGACATCGATTCCATCCACCGCGTGGTTTACGACCCTGAGCGATTCGCCGAGATCTCGGTCGTCGTCGTGGACCAGGCCATGCCCGAAATGGATGGCATCACGTTTTGCAAGCGCTTGCCGAATCCGCATATTGGCAAGATCCTGCTGACCGGCCGCGCGGACGATGCCACGGCGATCGACGCGTTCAATTCCGGGGTGATCGACCGCTTCATCCGCAAGAACGATCCCCTGGCGATAGAGAAGCTGCAGACCGCGATCGTGGAATTGCAGCGGCGGTACTTCGAGCGGGCCAGTGCGTTCGTGGCGGAAACCCTTGCCCTTGGCAATTTCCGTTTCCTGCGCGATCCGGCTTTCCGCGATGTCCTGCAGAGCGTCACGGCGACGTTCCAGCCGGTGGAATGCTACGTGCATTGCAACCCGACCGGCCTGCTGCTTGTCGATGCCTGGGGCATCGGCCGCTTCCTGCTGGTGCAAACGGACGAAGACCTGCGCACGCATTACGAGATCGCATCCGATCTGGGCGCACCTTCGGCAGTGCTGGAAGCCCTGCGCAGCGGCGAGGCGCTGCCCTGGTTCAATTCGCGCGACGGGTTCTACCACAAGGGCGTGGAAAATCCGGAGGCACACATGTACCCCGCCACGGCCGTTTCTGGCGAGCAGTGGTACTACTACGCCCTCATCGATGACGTGGAGCGCTTCCGCCTCCAGCACGTCAAGTCGTACCGCAGCTGGCTGCGCGAACAGGACCTGAGCCTTTCGGCCGATAGCCGACCGCGCTTTATCTGACCCAAACCCTAACAGCCTCTCGCTGACACCCCAGGTGCCGGATCCACCGGCGCCAAGGGGTGCGCATGCCTATATGCTCGTGGCGTGGTCGCTGCGGCAGTTCATTCCGCCTGCGCGGCCCTCTCACCAATTTGGCAGGGCTCGCGCCCAGGCCGTTCTGGCCGGCGCGGAATGCCTCTCTCGTTTACGCGCCTGCCCCAGGCGAGGCCGGCGTGCGCGTGTCGTCGCGAGACGGCGCCGTGGATATCGCCTGTCCTTAAGCCAACGAGAGAGAGAGCTCCCCATGGAAAACGTTTCCGTCCTGCATCCCATTGCCAAAGCCCCGCAGCTGCCCGAGTTCGTCCAGCGTCGCGTAGAACGATTTCACCGCGAACGCGTTGCCATCGACTGGGGTGGTCGTCACATTTTGCGCGGCCGCAAGCCAGCAGCACACGACCTGATGCTGCAGAGCAACGATTACCTCGCTATCGCGGGCCATCCTGCGATCGTCGAAGCACAGCGCGCTGCACTCGCTGCCGGCGGCCTGGGCATGATGATGTCGGCGCTGTTCCAGCAAGATGCCGACCAGCCCCTGCACCGCGCAGAGACTGAACTGGCCCGCGCCGTCGGGAGTGAGGACGGCATCCTTGCCCAGTCGGGCTTCGCCGCCAATGTGGGCCTCATCCAATCGATCGCGGGCGAACGTGTACCCGTATACGTGGATATGCTGGCGCACGCGTCGTTATGGGAGGGCATTCGCAGCGCGGGCGCCAAAGCCGTATCCATCCTGCATAACGATGTGCAGCACCTCGAGCGGCAATTGCTACGCAACGGCCCCGGCGTCATCGTGGTGGATAGTGTGTACAGCACCAACGGGAGCCTCGCGCCGCTGTGCGATATCGCGGACCTCTCCGAGGCGCATGGCTGCGTCTTCGTCGTGGATGAATCGCATTCGCTGGGCACGCACGGCATGCGCGGTGAAGGGCTGGTCGCGAGCCTTGGCCTCAACGACCGTGTTCACTTCATCACCGCCAGCCTCGCCAAGGCCTACTGCTCGCGCGCCGGCTTCATCGCCTGCACCACGCGGTTCAAGGACTACTTTGGTTGCGAGGCGTTGCCGGCAATCTTCAGCTCGTCGTTACTGCCGCACGAACTGGCGGGGCTCTCGGCCTCGCACAAGGTCATCCAGACCGAGACGTGGCGACGTCAGCGCCTGCGCGAGGTCACCCGTTACGTGCGTCGCGAACTCACCGCCATGGGTTACCCCATCGGGGACGGTACGGAGCAAATCATTGCCTTCGAAGCGGGCCAGGAAATTCTTACCGGCCATGTGCGCGATGTCATGGAAAAGCACGGGGTGTTTGGCTCGGTCTTCAGCGCCCCCGCCACGACAGTGAATCGCTCGCTACTGCGGCTGACGTTGAACGCCGGAATGGATGACCATGCGGTACAGCACCTGCTGGATGCGTGCCGCAATGCACGTGACGACATGAACCTGCCCGAATGGAGTGCGAGCCGCCGCCTGCGCAAGGAGGAGGCTCGCGCCGCTGCGGCCGAGGTGGCCTGAACGTGCGCGGCGCGCGTCCGTTGCCTTCAGCGCAGCGTGACGCGCCCGCGCAGGATGTCCCAGAACATCACCCAGTCGCCCATCAGGCTGTAAAGCGGATGCTGGAAGGTGGCTGGGCGGTTCTTCTCGAACACGAAGTGACCGATCCATGCGAACCCGTAACCGCCCACCGGCGCTAGCCACAGCCACGCCGCGTGGCCGGTGACGAAGGCCAGCATGATCGCCACGATGACCAGCAGGCTGCCGGCGAAATGAAGCCGGCGGCAACGCACATCGGCATGCTCACCGAGGTAGAACGGATAGAAGTCGCGAAACGTAGCGAAGGTGGCCATGGAAGGCTCCGCGTCAGTACGTGGGTAAGGGAATGCGCTCGTGCTCATCGCCGGGCACGATAGGAAAGCGTCCGTCGCGGTTGGTCCAATCGGCCTTGGCCTGTTCAATCAGCGCCTGAGAGCTGGCGACGAAATTCCACCAGAGGTGGCGTTCGCCATCGAGCGGCGCACCGCCAAAGAGCATAACCAATGAGTCCTGCTTCGCCTCGAGTACCGGCGGTTCACCATCATGCGCCACCGCCATGTCGAGAGCGTTGAGCTCGAGCCCGCCAAAGCTCGCCGCGCCCTCCACCACATAGGCACCCCACTCGGCATGCTGCTCGGGCATGGGCAGTCGCGCGCCCGCCGTGAGCCGTGCCTCGACAAAGAACATGGGCGCGAAAACACGCACGGGCGACTCGGTGCCAAAGGCATCGCCGGCGATCACGACAAGGCGACCGCCCTCCACGTCCACTTTGGGCAGCGCCGCTGCGGGATGATGGTGGAACTCCGGCGCCATTTCTTCATGGGTCTTCGGCAACGCGACCCACACCTGGATACCGTGCAGTTTCTGGCCATGGTGGCGCTCATCGGGCGGCGTGCGCTCGGAGTGTGCAATGCCACGCCCCGCCGTCATCCAGTTCACATCGCCCGGGTGGATATCGACGTTGCTGCCCAGGCTGTCGCGGTGGCGGATCGCACCATCGAACAGCCACGTGACCGTCGCCAGGCCGATATGTGGATGCGGCCGCACATCCATGCCGGTGTCTTCGCCGAAATCGGCGGGGCCCATCTGGTCAAAGAACACGAACGGACCCACATGGCGGGCTTTCAGGTGCGGCAACATACGACGCACCTTGAAACCATCGCCCAGATCGCGCTGTTTGCCGTCGATGAAATCGGTGGTCATGGCATGGCTCCGTTGAACATGGACGCAGGGTACCGCATGAGGGGCCGCACGCCTTGCACGTTCGCCGCGGACTAGCCCAACCACTCGCCAATGCGTGTTGCGATGTGCCCCGGTACCTTCATCCATGCGAAGTGGTCAGCCTTCGCACCCGCGAGGTCCTCCGGACCAATCACATCGATGGTTCGGGGCGCATCAGGCATTTTGTCGAGGAGAAAGCGCAGGGACGGTTCGGGTCCGAGCCAGTCATCCCGCAAGCGCAGGGCAAGCACAGGCGCGTTCTGCTGGCGCATGGCGGCATCGAGGTCCACCGCCATGCCCTTTGCGGCATAACGCCCGGTGCGGCCGCTGCGCGCCCAATCGGCGATGACACCGCGCGCCTCATTGCCGCCAAAACCGATCTGGCGCCCCGGTAGCCGGCCAACGATGCTTGCAAGCACCGGCGCGCCGATATACGCCAACCCTACCCATGGATGGAAGCGCCGCCAGTAAGGTGAGCCGCTGGCGACAAGCACGATCCCCTTCACGAGCGGATCGCCGATGGAGGCCAGGATCGTGGATAACTGCCCGCCCAGGCTATGCCCACCGACCAGCAGGGACGTGCCGGGGAAGGCCTTGGCAAGCGCTGAAAGGCTCGACGGCAGGTCGTCACCCAGCAATACGCGGTATCCCCAGTTGCAGCGCCGGCTCGCGCGCTGGTCGCTCGAACCATGGCCGCGCCATTCATGGATGCCTACTGCAATGCCCAGGCCCGCCAGCGCCCTGGCCAAGGGCTCGTAGTGACGAGCCGCCACGCCAAGTGCCGGTACCCACAGCAACGCGGCACGTGGTGCGTCCGCAGGTCGGAACAGCAGCAGGTCGGCGCGCGCACCATCGGCCATGCGCAACGGCATGGCCGCGCGCGTCCCGTCGACAAGTTCACTCATGCGTTTCGAAAGCCCATAAGTGGAAAGGCTCCTCCGGCGACAGGGGGCCGGAGGAGCCAAGGTTCTTTCAAAGGCAGACTGGGCGATGCCAGCCGCAAAGGCTTTACTTCGGCACGACGTTGTCGGCCTGCGGGCCCTTCTGGCCCTGAGTCACTTCGTACTCAACCTTCTGGCCTTCCTGGAGGGACTTGAACCCATTGCCCTGGATGGAACGGAAATGCACGAAAACGTCGGGGCCACCACCGTCCTGGGTGATGAAGCCGAAACCCTTCGCATCGTTGAACCACTTCACCGTACCTGTTGCCATCACACACACCTCTAGACTCGCACTCGAAAACCCGGCTCGAAAAGCCGGCGACTTACTGGGCATGCAGGACCGGGTGAGGCGATGGAGCGTGATCAACGAACGCGCGCACATCGGGTCACTCGCGTGACCGCGCAGACACAGTACGAGTGATCATAACCACATTCGGCGAGGATTCTGTAGGGGAATGCCTACATAGGACGATTTTTTGACACCCATCACGCACATAGACGTGAAGGAAACGCGAAATCGGGTCTTTTCCTAGGAGTTTTGGGGTGCCCTCCCCATCGATCACGCTTACGAATCGGTTCATTCGCTTTGCGAACCCGCCGATGACGACGCCTGACGCAGCAGATGTCGCTGGCGCACGCGAAGCACAAAAAAAGCCCGGCTTTCGCCGGGCTTTTTCAATCAGACGGGTTGTCCGAAGGCTTAGGCCTTCTGGACTTCCTCAGCCTGCAGGCCCTTCTGGCCGTTGACAACCTTGAAGGAGACCTTCTCGCCTTCGGCCAGCGACTTGAAGCCGTTGCCCTGGATGGCGCGGAAATGGACGAAGACGTCCGGGCCGTTCTCACGCGAGATGAAGCCGAAGCCCTTCGCGTCGTTGAACCACTTCACGGTGCCGATTTCACGATCCGACATATGTAACACTCCAAACGGAATAACTAATTGAATAACCAGCAACTTTTTATAAAGTTGCCGCTTACTGGTGTGCAAGGAAACGCGAGGAGCGAAGCGATGTGGCAGATCCGTGATCAGCGGCATCGGGTCAACGGAACTCTATGACCCCGGCAAACACAGCGGGCGGATCATACCTGTCCCCGCGGAAAATAGCGATGGAGCGCTTTTCCTTAATTTCCCGTTCGTACTAACGCAATAACGTTACGTTCACCCGTGATCGGGCAAATCGTTGGTCGCGTCGCACCCCCCGGTGCGATTTGGCCCACCATCGAATCATGCTCCGCAAAGGGGGACCGACCACCATGAAGACCATCCTGAACCGACTTGCCCCGCTGGCCCTCTGCGCCATCGCCCTCGCCGCCTGCTCGGACAACAAGCCCAAGCCCACCACCACCCAGACGGTCACCGCGGCCCCGTCCTCAACCTCCCGGACCGCTACCACCACCGTCACGAATGTACCGGCGGCGAAGAAGAGCGGCTCGGCAGCCACGCCGGCTGCCAAGGGTGGCCCGCTGCCCAACAGCACCGGTATTGCCGCGTGCGATGAATACCTGGCCAGCTACAAGAGTTGCCACCTGGCGGCCGGCATCTTTGCGCGCGACCAGATCGAGCCTCGCTATGAAATGATGCGCGAAAGCCTGCTGCGCCAGTCGCAGGATCCGGATATGCGCGACCAGCTGCAGAACCGTTGCGTATCCCTGGCCACCCAGCTGAAGGATGCCCTGCACGGCAAATCGTGCGCCGATACCCCGGCGCCCGCATCCACGCGCTGATCAGCCGGCACAGGCCAGCTTGAGTTGGGTGCGCAGCCCCTTGGGTTGCGCACCCTCCACGGCAACGCGCGGCGTCCCATGCCATGCCGCGCATTCACAGATCGCTGCGGCGATACCCTCGATCAACGCCGGCGACAGCGTGATCCCCTCTTCCAGCCACACACCCAGGACCTGGAACAGGCCGGCGCTACGGTGTGCCTTGGCATCAAGCCGCCCCACGAGGCGACCCCGGTGCAGGATGGGCAGCGCGTAGTAGCCGTAGCGGCGCTTCGCGGCAGGCGTGTAGCACTCGATCGTGTATTCGAAACCGAACAGATCAAGCGCACGGGCGCGGTCCCATACGACGGGATCGAACGGCGAAAGCAGCGTGGTGCGCGTGGCGCGCAGCGCGTTGGAAGCCGCCTTCTCGAGCAGGCCCGCATGGTCCACATGCACGTACGCCGGCTCATCCCACCCATCCACCGCCACGCGCACCAGCGTGCCCAGGGCGAGCAAGGGCTCCAGTTCGGCATCCGTCACCCGTGGCTTCAATCGGTAGTAGTCGGCGATCCAGCGGGCCGGAGCGATGCCCAGTGCCTGGACGCTGCGGGCGATGAAATGCTGGCGCACCGCGTTTTCATCCAGTGTGCCCTCCGATGGCGACTGTGGCCAGCGCGCGGTGACGCGTTCGGCCAAGTCGTATACGCGCTGGAAGCGTTCGCGGCGAAGCACCATGAGCTTACCCAGCGCGAACCACGCCTCCAGCCATTTCTTCTCTGGTTTCCATCCCCACCACCCCTTGCTGGCCGGTGTGTCACGCTCAAAATCCGATGCCATCAACGGGCCTTGGTTGCGAATGCGCTCAAGTAGCGCATCCATGTCGGCGCGCGCTTCGGCATGCGTGCGCTCAGCGAGCTTCTGGGCCCAATGGCCTGCGCGGCCCAGCCGGTAGTCACGGTGATAATGAAATTCGCCCGTGGGCACGAACGACGCCTCGTGGGCCCACGCTTCAGCCAACAACCCATCGGCCAGCGCATCATCCAGCCATTCGTTGCGGTAACTGCCCAGGCGGGAAAACAGCACCATGTAGGGACTACGCGCGACAACGTTGATCGTATCGATCTGCAAGATGCCCATACGCGCCACCGTTGCGCTAACGTCGGCCTTGCGCGCCTTGCGCGTGGCTCGCTTCAGCAGACCCTGGGCCTCCAGGTGCAGCAATTGGGCGGATCGGTGCGACAGGCGGAGCACGTTGCCTGTCGAGGTCTCGTCGGATACGCGTGATGCCACGGTGGAGGCCTTTACGCAGTTGGGCCACCATTAAATCGCCCCTTGCTAGCGTCGGCAACGATGTCACGAGCGACGCCCGTGATGCCCTACCACGCTACTTAACGGAGGCTTTCGATGAAGATGCAAGTACGCGCCGTTGCCTTAGGCGCCTCGCTGCTGCTGGCAGGCACGGCGTTCGCCCAGACCGCTCCCGCCGACCAGACTCCGCCGCCTCCGCCGCCGGGCCAGACCCTGCCCACGGACCCGTCGCAAGCGCTGCCGCCCCCGCCACCGGGCGAAGCAACGCCCCCGCCGCCGCCCGCCGATAACGCAGGCATGCCGCCACCGGCCGCAGGTGCACCGCCTCCGCCGCCCCCGCCGCCCGCCCCGCCCGTGCCCCCTGCACCGCCCGCGCCCGGCGATAACGGTGCCGCAGGCATGACCAGCGGTACATCCATGGCCACGCCGCAGGGCCAGGTGCAGGTCAACAGCGGCCCGGCTGCACCGAAGCCCGCCGGCCCGGCGCCGGACTTCAAGACGCTTTCGGGCGGCAAGGGCTATATCACCGCCGAGCAGGCATCGGCCTACCCGCTGCTGGCAAACGATTTCCAGTACGCCGATAGCAACCGTGACGGCCGCATCAGCAAGGCCGAGTACACCAAGTGGGTCGCCCATTCGGGCGCGGGTACCCAGTAACGCGCGAGCGTACGGGCCGGGAGCGGTCACCACCGCTCCCGGCCACTATTCCTGAACGGGACGTGCGCTTGCACGCGCCCCATACATTTGCGGCGGATACACTCCCGGCTTGCCGCCAGGGCGGACGGCTAAGGAGTATCACCGCATGAAACGAATCCACGCCGCGGGCGCGCTCAGCGCGCTCGCCTTTTTGAATGCTGTGCCCGCACTGGCACAGAACCCGAGCCCCATGGATATCCGCGCCTGCTCGGCGATCGAAACCGACTCGCAGCGCCTGCTTTGCTACGACAAGGCCGTTGGCCGTACGCAGATGCCGCAGGCCGCCAAGAAGGAAGACGCCAAGGGGCACTCGGTCTCCGTCGACCTGGCCACTCGCGAATCAGGGGATGTGGCCCGCCCGCTTTCGCTACTGGATAGCCGCTGGGAACTCTCACCGGAATCGAAGCTGGGCACACTGAACCTGCGTGGCTACAAGCCGACGTACGTGCTCCCATTCTTCGGCACGACCAACCAGAACAACACGCCGCACAGCCCCGCACCCGACCACACGGTATCCACGCCCCAGGAGCTGGATAACGTTGAAGCGAAGTTTCAGATCAGCCTCAAAACCAAGGCGGTCGAGAATCTGTTTGGTGATAACGGTGACCTATGGGTGGGCTATACCCAGTCCTCGCGCTGGCAGGTTTACAACAAGGACAACTCCCGTCCGTTCCGCGAAACGAACTACGAGCCGGAGGCGCTGCTGGTGTTCAGCACGCACTACAGCATCCTGGGCTGGGACGGCCGCCTGGCCAGCATTGGCATCAACCACCAGTCGAACGGCCGCGCGGATCCTCTCTCGCGCAGCTGGAACCGCGTCGTGGCCGATTTCGGCTTCGAGCGTGAGGGTTGGACGGTGATGCTGCGCCCGTGGTGGCGCATTCCGGAAGCGCGCAAGGACGATGACAACCCCGATATCCAGGATTACATGGGGCGCGGTGAGATCCAGGTGGTCCACGAAGTGGGCCGCAACGAATTCGCGCTGACGGCGCGGCATTCGTTCCGTACGGGTGACCGCTCGCATGGCTCGCTACGTGGTACGTGGAGCTTCCCGGTGGTGAACAACCTGCGCGGTTATCTCGAGGTGTTCAACGGGTATGGCGAGAGCCTGATCGATTACAACCACCGGGCGACGTACCTGGGGGTGGGTGTTTCGTTGCTTGACTGGTATTGAGCGGGGCCGAGGCGTCACCGCTCCGTTGGCTTTTCGCGTGCAAGCACGCTCCTACAACAGCGTGTCAGGCCATCGGCGGATCGCCGCGACATGACCGTGTAGGAGCGCGCCTGCGCGCGATCACGGCACCACCTTAGTGGTGGTGGCCGCCTTCACCGTGCACATGGCCGTGCGAGAGCTCTTCTTCGCTGGCTTCACGCACGTTGGTGATTTCCACCGCGAAGTGCAGGGTCTGGCCGGCGAGCGGGTGGTTGCCGTCGACCGTGACGTTATCGCCTTCGATCTTCGAGATCGTGACGTTGATCGAACCCTGGTCGTTGCGGCCCTGGAACTGCATGCCCGGCTGCAGGTCATCGACGCCCTGGAAAGCGGCCTTCGGCACGACCTGGATCAGCTCCGGGTGACGCACGCCGTAGCCCTCTTCCGGGGCCACATCCACCTTGAACTGGTCACCGGCCTGGCGGCCTTCCAGCGCCTTCTCGAGGCCCGGCACGATATGGCCTTCGCCGTGGATGTAGGCGAGCGGCTCGCGACCTTCCGAGCTGTCGATAACGTTGCCCTGGTCGTCGGTCAGCGTGTAGTGAAAGGAAACAACGTTGCGATTGCCGATCTGCATGAAATTCTCGCTCTGGGTAAGGGGGATGAAGGGGGAATTCGCCTTCGCTGCCCCGTAAGGCTAGGGGAGAGGCCGTTTCGGTGCAAATCCGGGCGCCCCCGGATGCTGCGGCGCAACCCGCCAGGGCGGCTCGATCTGCTAATTTCTCCCGTTTTCCCCCACCCCATCCGCGCGTTGCCGGGAGCCCCATGTTCGACTGCATTCTGATCGCCAACCGCGGCGAAATTGCCTGCCGCGTGATCCGGACCTGCCGCCGCCTGGGCATTCGCACGGTGGCCGTGTACTCCACGGCCGATGCCGATGCCCAGCACGTGCGCCTGGCGGACGAGGCCTGGCCGATCGGAGGCCCACGCCCGGCGGAGTCGTACCTGCGCGGCGATGCCATCATCGAGGTGGCGAAGAAGACCGGGGCCCAGGCGATCCATCCGGGCTATGGGTTCCTTTCAGAAAATACGGATTTTGCCCGGGCCTGCGCCGCCGCGGGCATCGCCTTCATCGGGCCCCGCCCGGAGAGCATCGATGCCATGGGCTCGAAGGCGGCGGCCAAGGCCCTGATGGAAAAGCACGCGGTGCCCCTGGTACCCGGTTACCACGGCGAAGACCAGGACCCGGCGCGCCTCGCCGCCGAGGCGGAGCGCACCGGCTTCCCCCTGATGATCAAGGCCGCCTCGGGCGGTGGCGGCAAGGGCATGCGCATCGTGCGCGATGCCGCGGGCTTCGCAGAGGCGCTGGCCTCGGCCCAGCGTGAAGCGGCCAACGCGTTCGGCGATACCCGCGTGATCCTGGAACGTTACGTGGAGCATCCGCGCCACATCGAATTCCAGGTGTTCGGCGATACCCACGGAACCATCATCCACCTCAACGAACGCGAGTGCTCCGCACAGCGCCGCTATCAGAAGGTGCTGGAAGAAACGCCCTCCCCGTTCCTGGATGAGGCACGCCGTACGCGCATGGGCGAGGCCGCTGTGGCCGCCGCACGGGCCGTGAACTACGTTGGCGCGGGCACCGTGGAATTCATCGTCGGCCAGGATGGCGAGTTCTTCTTCATGGAAATGAACACGCGCCTCCAGGTAGAGCACCCCGTCACCGAGGAGACGCTCGGACTCGACCTGGTGGAGTGGCAGTTGCGCGTGGCATCGGGTGAACCGTTGCCGCTGGCGCAGGACAAGGTGAAGGCGCACGGCCACGCGATCGAAGTGCGCCTGTACGCCGAGGACCCCGAGGCCCATTTCCTCCCGGGCTCGGGCAAACTGGTGTCTTTGACACTCCCGGCGCCATCCCGCCACGTGCGCCTGGATGGCGGCGTGGTGGCAGGTGATACCGTCACCATCTTCTACGATCCGATGATCGCCAAGCTCATCGTGTATGGCGAGAACCGCACCGATGCGCTCGAGCGCCTGCGCGATGCGCTGGCGCATACGGAGATCGTCGGTCCAAAGTCCAACGTCGCTTTCCTCGAGCGCCTCATCCGCCACCCCGTGGTCGTTGAAGGCCGGATCGATACGGGCTATCTCGATCGCCACCTCAATGAGTTCCTCGCAGGCGATACCCAGGCAGGTGACACCGAGCGCTTTGCCGCCGCCATTGCCATGCTGATGGCGGACGAAAACGAACACAGCAACCCGGCGCAGGATCCGCATTCACCGTGGGGCGGTGCCGATGGCTGGCGCCTGGGCCACCCGGGCAAGCGGGTGGTCGCCCTCATGGAGGGCGATACGCGTCATGAAATCGATGCGCACGGCCACGCCGGGCATTACGTACTGCGCGAAGGTGATGCAACGGCCGCCGTGACCGGTGCCCGCCTGGGCGCTGATGCGCTCTCGGCTCGTTTCGATGAGCAGGCCCGGCGTATTCCCCTGGTCGCCACCGGCACCCGCGTACGCGTGCACGATGCCGATGGCCGGCGCTGGACCTTTGAACGCGCGCCGGCGTTTGCCTGGGCCGGGGCGGCGGGCGACACCGCCCGGCACGTCGTCGCGCCCATGCCGGGTCGCATCGTGCTAGTGCGCGCCGCCGCGGGCGATACCGTGGAAGAAGGCCAGGAACTGCTCGTGATGGAAGCGATGAAGATGGAACTGGCCTTGAAGGCGCCCCGCGCCGGCCGCATCGAATCCATCTCGGCCGTGCAAGGCGATTTCGTGGATGCCGACAGCATCCTGGTCCGCTTTGCTGAATCGGCCTGACCGGAGCACGCATGAACGCCTCAAACCATGTCCGCATTGTTGAAGTCGGCCCGCGCGACGGCCTGCAGAACGAAAAAGCCATGCTGCCCGCGGCGGTGAAGATCGAACTGATCAACCGCCTGTCTGAAACCGGCCTGCAGACCATCGAAGCCACCAGCTTTGTCAGCCCCAAGTGGGTGCCCCAACTGGCCGATGCGGCCGACGTATTCCTCGCCATCCGCAAGGCCCCGGGCGTGGTCTACCCCGTGCTGGTGCCGAACCTGCAGGGTTACGAGCGCGCACGTGAGGTGGGCGCGACCGAAGTGGCCGTGTTTACCGCGGCATCGGAAGCGTTCAGCCAGAAGAACATCAATGCGTCGATCGATGAATCGATCGACCGCTTCGTGCCGGTGATGGAACGCGCGCGTGCCGATGGCGTCGCCGTGCGTGGCTACGTCTCGACGGTACTGGGCTGCCCCTACCAGGGCGAGGTGCCGGTGGCCGATGTGGTGCGCGTGGCAAAGCGACTGCACGACCTGGGCTGCCACGAGATCTCACTGGGCGACACCATCGGCGTCGGCACGCCAGCCAAGGCGCGCGCGATGCTTCGCGCCGTGGCTTCCGAGGTCCCCATGGCGGCGCTGGCGGTGCATTTCCACGATACGTACGGCCAGGCCCTGGCCAACATCCTGGCCTGTCTTGAGGAAGGCGTGCGCGTGGTCGATAGCGCGGTCTCGGGCACCGGTGGCTGCCCCTATGCCAAGGGCGCCACCGGCAACGTGGCCAGCGAGGATGTGGTGTACATGCTGCACGGCATGGGCATGAGCACGGGCGTGGACCTGGATCGCCTGGTGCAGACCGGCGCGTGGCTGGCCGCGCAGCTGGGCAAGGACACCGCCAGCCGGGTGACCAAGGCCCGTACGGCGGCCTGAGGCGTGGGCGGTGACGCCGGAACCTAAGGCATGGCAGCATGCCCCCATGGCCTCCCCAGACCCCCTCCTTCGCCCCATTGAGCCCCGCGACGACGCCCAGGTCGCCGCGGTCATCCGTGCCGTCATGCCTGAGTTCGGTGCCGACGGCCCCGGTTTCGCCATCCACGATGCCGAGGTCGACCACATGTCGGCGGCCTATTCGGGCGGCCGTAAGGCCTACTTCGTCGTAGAAATTGATGGCAAGGTCGTCGGCGGTGCGGGCATCGCCCCGCTCGAAGGCGGCGATGAAGAAACCTGTGAACTGCGCAAGATGTACTTCCTGCCCCAGGCACGTGGCACGGGTGCAGCATCACGTTTGATGCGGCTGTGCCTGGATGCCGCGCGGCGGGAGGGCTTCACGCGCTGCTACCTCGAAACCCTCACCGGCATGGATGCGGCGCAAACCGTCTACCTGCGCCATGGGTTCACGCGCATCGATGCGCCCATGGGTGGCACCGGCCACTTCAGCTGCGATCGCTTCTTCCTGCGCGCACTGAACGACGGTGACCTCATCGTGGCGCCGAAGCCGCCGTCGCTGGCCTTTGCCATCGATGACCCCGGCCGCACCGATGTAGTGGCACTGATCGAACAACTGCACGGGTACCTTTCGGACCTGGATCGCCATCCCGTATCCCCCGCCGTCACGGTCGAAAGCCTGCAGCGCCCGCACGTCACCTTCATGACTGCGCGCGTCGACGGCATTCCCCTTGCCTGTGGCGCGGGGCTCGATCACGGCGATTACGTGGAGCTGAAGTACATGTACGTGCTCCCGGCGTGCCGCGGCATGGGCCTGGGCAAACAGATGCTGGAAGCCCTGGAAACGCAGGTGCGCAAGACCGGCGGGAAGCTCGTCCGCCTCGAGACGGGGACCGCGCAGACCGAATCGATCGAACTCTACGAGCGCTCCGGCTATCGCCGCTGCCCGCCCTTCGGCGATCATCATGCGCGTCCCGGAAGCATCTTCATGGAAAAGCCCTTGTGATCCGAATCGCCACCGAAGCCGACGCTGCTGCGTGCCACGCCATCTACGCACCCGTCGTCGAAACCAGCGCCATTACGTTTGAGACTGAACTGCCAGGTGAGGCCGTGATGCGCGAGCGCATTCGCACGCGCATGCAGAACCACCCATGGCTGGTGTGGGAAGAGGATGGCGAAGTCATTGCTTATGCATATGCGGGGCGGTTCCGCGAGCGTGCCGCCTACGACTGGATCGCCGAAACGTCCATCTACGTGCACGAAAAGGCCCGCCGTCGCGGCATCGCGCGCAAGCTTTACGGGGTTCTGCTGGATGCCATGCAGCGCCAGGGCATCAATCAGGCGGTGGGTGTGATCACCCTACCCGGCGACACCAGCGTGGCCATGCATGAGGCCATGGGCTTCGCGGCGGCCGGCGTCTGGCCGAAGGCCGGCTACAAGCTGGGCCGCTGGTGGGATGTGGGCGTGTGGAGCAAGTTCATGAGTGAACCGGCCGTCCCGCCGCCGCCCGTGATCCCGTTCGCCACCCTGGCCGCAAGCGGCGCGCTGGACGACCTGCTGGGCTGAATTCGCCGGCTGTTTTTGCGGCGGCGCGGCACCGCCCGTGGGCTTGCCTCGGCTAAACTGCGCCTCTTTACCCCCGCTATCCCCGGAGTATCCATGCAGCTCGAACAGGTCAGGGCCGTTATCACCGGCGGCGCATCCGGTCTCGGCCACGCCGTCGCCCAGCGTCTTGTCGCCGCCGGCGCCAAGGTCGCGCTCTTCGACGTCAATGAAGAGAAAGGCCACGCCGCCGTCGCCGCCCTGGGCCCGAACGCCAGCTTCCAGCGTACCGACGTCACCTCCGAAGAAGGCGTGGTCGCCAATGTTGCGGCAGCCGCGCAGGCCATGGGTGGTCTGAATCTGGTCGTGAACTGCGCGGGCATCCTCGGCGCCGGCCGCGTGCTGGGCAAGGAAGGCCCTATGCCGCTCTCCACCTTCAGCACCACGGTGATGGTGAACCTCGTCGGCAGCTTCAATGTGGCCAAGGCCGCGGCGCAGCTCATGCAGGCCAACGCTACCGGTGAAGATGGCGAGCGCGGTCTCATCGTCAACACCGCATCCGTGGCTGCCTACGAAGGCCAGATTGGCCAGGCCGCGTACTCCGCCTCCAAGGGCGGTGTCGTCGGCATGACCCTGCCGATGGCGCGTGAGCTCTCGCGCTTCGGCATCCGCGTGAACACCATCGCCCCGGGCATCTTCTGGACCCCGATGGTGGATGGCATGCCGCCGCAGGTGCAGGAATCGCTCTCCGCCTCCATCCCGTTCCCGTCGCGCCTGGGCAAGCCGGAAGAGTTCGCCGATCTCGTCGCCTTCCTTGTCGGCGCACGCTACGTCAACGGCGAAACCATCCGCCTGGACGGCGCCGTTCGCCTCGCGCCGAAATAATCCAACCACACCAGCATCGAAGCCATGAAAGCATCCGAAGTCAAAAAAGGTAACGTCGTCGAGAATGACGGCACCGTGTATCAGGTGCGCGATATCGAGCGCAGCTCGCCGAGCGCACGTGGCGGCAACGTCACCTACCGCTTCACGCTGTACTCCATCCCGGGCAACCGCAAGTTCGACCTGAGCGTGCGTGCCGACGATGAGCTGAAGGAAGTCGACCTTGCCCGCCGCCAGGCGAAGTTCTCCTACATGGACGGCGAGGCCTTCGTCTTCATGGATGACGAGGACTACACCCAGTACATCCTGGACGCGGCCACCGTTGGCGACAACGCCAGTTACATCGTCGAGGACGCCGAGGGCTACTACATCCAGGTGATCGACGATGCGCCGGTCGGCCTGCAGGTGCCGAGCAGCGTGGTGCTGACCGTGGTCGATACCGCGCCCGAGCTGAAGGGTTCGAGCGCCACCAAGCGAAACAAGCCGGCCAAGCTCAACACCGGTATTGAAGTGCAGGTACCGGAGTACATCACCAACGGCGAGAAGGTAACGGTGAACACCCTCACCGGCGAATTCTCAGGCCGCGCCTGATGAACACCACGGGGCGGAGCGCGTTGACGCACCCGCCCCGTGCTTTCGCTCGCTGTCCAGTCAGGAAGATTGAGGCAGAATCACAAGCCCACAGGAAGGGCCACCCCACGCCACCATGAGCAACGGCTACTCGCTTCGCGCCAGCGTCATCGATACGCTGATCCGGACGAAGCGTCCCGATGTCCCCATGCGCGTCGCATTGCGCAATACCGCGGCCGTCATCCTGCCCCTCGCCATCGGCCTGTACGCCGGCTACCCGCAGGCAGGCATCGGCATCGCGGCAGGTGCGCTCGATACCATGTTCTCGGACCAACCCGGTCCCTACCAGCAACGCCTGAGCCGCCTGTTCCTCGCCGCGCTTTCCGCCGGCGCGGCGGGCCTCGTCGGCTTCCTTATCGGCAGCCATGTGTTGCCCATGGCCTTCGCCTGCATCGTGTGCGGTTTCTTCGGCGGCCTGCTCGTGGTGTTCGGCCCCGACCTGGCGCGCGTCGGTATGACCAGCATGCTGCTGCTCGTGATCTGTGCGGCCGTGCCGACCGACCTGCGTGGCGCGCTCGGCGGCGGGGCCTCGATCTTCGCGGGCGGCATGTTGCTCGCGGTGTTCTCCGTCGCGGCGTGGCCGCTGCAACGCTACCTGCCGGAGCGGCGCGCGCTGGCCGGCGTTTATCGCGGCCTGGCCGATCTGGCCGCGCAACCGCTGCGCGAAGGCGAGGCGCCGGGCCTCACCGAGGCCATGAACGACCTGCAGACCACCCTGCTCGGCCGCCACCACGCACGCGGCCGCGCCATGGAAGCGTTCCGCGTACTGCTGGAACTGGCCGAGCGCGTGCGCCTGGAACTGGTCGCCATGGCCGAACTGGAAACCCGGCGCGATGGCATGGGCGAGATGTTCCGCACCGACGCGGCCCGCGTGCTGCGCGCCACCGCGGCTGCCCTGGATGCCGCCGAGCCGCCGGAAAAGGCGCAGCGCGCGCTGGCTACCCTGCAGGCGAGTGAACGCGCATTGCTCGCCGCTGGCGCGACAGGCATGGGGCTCACGGCGCATATCCAGGCCTTGTCGGGCCAGCTCGCCGCCGTGGTGCGCAACACCAACTGGGCGGGCAGCCGCGGTGAAGAACGTGCGCAGCGCGAGGAAACCACGCTGCCTGAGACCCTGCGCAGCACCTCGCCGCTGGCCACGATCCGCGCCAACCTTACGCCGCAATCGGTGGCGTTCCGCCATGCGGTGCGCTGCGCGGTGGTGCTCACGCTTGCCTTTGTGGTCTCACGCTACTTCCAGCTGCCGCATGGCTACTGGCTGCCGATGACGGCCGCTATCGTGCTACGCCCCGATTTCGCGGCCACGTTCAACTTCGGCCTGCTGCGTGTCGTGGGCACGGTACTCGGCCTGATGCTCACCACCCTGCTGCTCCGCCTCACCCCCGATGCGGTGTGGGCGCACCTCACCGTCATGACCGTGTTGTGCGTGGCGTTCCGTTACCTCGCTGGCGCGCACTACGGTATCGCCGTGGCCGCCCTGACGGGCACCGTTGTGGTGCTGCTCTCGTTCGAAGGCGTGGATCCCTTCAACGCCATGTCCGATCGCGTGTTGAACACCGCGCTGGGTAGCGCCCTCGCGTTGCTGGCTTATGTGTTGTGGCCATCGTGGGAGCGCCACCGCGCACGCACGGCGCTATCGGAGATGCTATGCGCCTACGCGGATTACCTCGATGCGCTCGTCGCACCGGCAGATGCGCGCACGCGCCAGGAAGTGCGTAGTGCCACGCGTACCGCACGCACCAACGCCCAGGCATCGGTGGACCGCATGCGCGCCGAGCCCGGGACGCCCGCCCTGCTCCAGGAGCTGGCCGAAACGCTGTACGCCAACGGTAACCGCGTCGCGCGCACCGGCATGACCCTCGAAGCGCTGATCGAAGCGGGCGATGTGCCGCCCGAATGGGAGCACGTCGGCCCCTTCATCAGGGAAGCGTCCGGTGAACTGCGCCGTTTCGGCCAGGCACTCACCCACGCCGAACCCGTGGTCACCCCGCCGAACCTGCGCGAGCACCAGCGAGCGCTGGTCGAGGCCCTGGCGCGCGCGCAGGATCGGGCAATGGCCGACGTGATCGCCCGCCTCACCGACCGGCTGACCGATAACGTGGACACCATCGCGCACGTGGTGAACCGGCGGAGTACGGCGCCCGCTTAGGGCATGCTGCACCGCCAGAGGCTTTGCGGGGCCGCCGGCCCTACACTCGGGCCATGCTCAAGATCGACACCCACGCGCACATCCTGCCCCGGGACTGGCCCGATCTGGCGTCCCGTTTCGGCGACGACCGTTTTCCCGTGATGACCCATTCTGGCGGCCATCACCGGATCTATCGCGGCGGGAAGTTCTTCCGCGAGGTGTGGGAATCCGCCTTCGACATGGATCACCGGATCGCCGATTACGCCCGCTTCGGCGTGGGCGTACAGGTCGTTTCCACGGTGCCTGTGATGTTTTCCTACTGGGCCAAGGGCTACCAGGCGCTTGAGCTGCATACGCACCTGAACGACAGCATGGCCGAGGTGTGCGAGGCACGGCCGCGTCACTACGCCGGCATCGGCACGGTGCCCTTGCAGTCGCCCGATCTCGCGATCCGCGAGATGGAGCGCTGCATCGGTGAGCTCGGTTTGCAGGGTGTGCAGGTCGGTTCGCACTGCAATGACTGGAACCTAGACGCGCCGGAGCTGTTCCCCTTCTTTGAAGCGGCCGCGGACCTGGGCGCGGCGGTGCTCGTGCACCCTTGGGACATGATGGGCACCGACAGCATGCCGAAGTACTGGCTACCGTGGCTGGTCGGCATGCCTGCCGAGCAATCGCGTGCCGCGTGCTCGCTCATCTTCGGCGGCGTGCTGGAACGGCTGCCGGAATTAAAGGTGATGCTCGCCCACGGCGGCGGCAGCTTCCCCTATTCCATCGGCCGTATCGAGCACGGCTTCCGCATGCGCCCGGACCTGGTCGCCACGGATAACGCCCGCAACCCGCGCGAATACTTCAAGCGCCTGTATTTCGATTCCTGCGTGCACGATGACGCGGCATTGCGCTACCTGCTGGAAACCGTCGGCACCGACCGCGTGATGCTCGGTACCGATTACCCCTTCCCGCTGGGCGAGCAGGAGCCCGGTAGCGGCATCGAAGCCCTGGGCCTGGATGAGACCCGCCGTGCCCGCCTGTTCCATGGCACCGCACTCGAATGGCTGGGCTGCCCCCTCGCCCGCTTCCAGCCCGTCGCTGCCGTGGCGTGACGCGGCGCACACCGCCGTCGCGGCCGGTTCGCAACGGGTATGCCAAAATGGCAGGACTTCCCGGGGGAAATTCGACCAATGCTTCGCAAGTTGCTGCGCGCCCTTCCGCTTGCCCTCACCCTGGCCGCACCGGCCGCCAGCGCGACCGATGTCGCCATGGCCGATGGCGTCGTCCATTTCACGGTGCCGGAAACCTGGTCGCTGATCATGCAGTCCAGTGGCGAGACCGAGACCCAGGTGTTCCAGGTGCCCGGCTCCAGCCATGCCGATGCCACGCTCTCCCGCGTCACCATCACGCTGAAGAAGGCAGCCGACCTGCGCTCCTTCCAGACCTTCTCGGGCGAAATGCGCAGCCGTGCGACCAACCTGAAGGATTACGCGGCCGGTACGCCCAAGGCGCCGACGGAGAACGTGTACTCGGCGAAGGAAGGCACCACGAAGCTCGATTACTACGAGCGTTACTTCTTCGCCAACGGCTACGCGATCCAGCTACGCTGCGTACGACCCGATGGCGATGCGAAGTTCAGCGCAACGTTCGACAAGGGTTGCGCGGACGTCGCCAGCTCCATACCCCAATAAGTTTCCAGGTTTTTCGCTATGAACGGTTTTGAAGCCACGCGCGCCTGGGCCGAAGCCCAGGATGCTGAAGACCCGCTGCGCCGCTTCCGCGACGAGTTCCACATTCCACCGCACCACGGCCGCGACACGCTGTACTTCTGTGGCAACTCGCTCGGCCTGCAGCCGAAAGGCGTGCGCGCCGCACTCGAGGCCGAACTGCACGATTGGTCCGAACTGGCCGTAGAGGCCCATTTCCGCGGCCGTTCGCCGTGGATGCACTACCACGAGTATGTGCGCGACGCGATGGCCGAGGTGGTCGGCGCGAAGCCGCTGGAAGTGGTCGCGATGAACACGCTCGGCGTGAACCTGCACCTGATGATGGTGAGTTTCTACCGCCCCACGAAGGAGCGTCCTGCGATCCTGATGGAGGCCGGCGCGTTCCCCACCGATCGCTACGCGCTTGAGTCGCAGGTACGCTTCCACGGGTTCGATCCGGCGACCGACCTGATCGAACTGCAACCCGATGGCCCCGGCGGCACGCTCTCCATGGAGGCCATCGAAACGGCCATCGCCGAGCACGGCCACCGCGTGGCGCTAATCCTGCTGCCCGGCATCCAGTACCGCACTGGCCAGGTGTTCGAGCTGGCCCGCATCGTTGAACTGGGCCATGCGGCCGGCTGCATGGTCGGCTTCGATCTGGCGCATGCCGCCGGCAACCTGCCCCTGGCGCTGCACGAGACCGGCCCCGACTTCGCCGTGTGGTGCACGTACAAATACCTCAACGCCGGCCCGGGTGCCGTCGCCGGCGCGTTCGTGCACGAACGCCACGCCCACGCCGATGTCCCGCGCTTCGCCGGCTGGTGGGGTCACGACAAGAGCACCCGCTTCCAGATGGGCCCGCAGTTCGTGGCCACCCCGGGCGCAGACGGCTGGCAGCTCTCCAACCCACCCATCCTGGCGCTCGCCCCGTTGCGCGCGTCGCTGGATGTGTTCACGCGTGCGGGTATGCCCCGCCTTGTGGAAAAGAGCCGCCGCCTCACCGCCTACCTCGACTGGCTGATCCGTTCCCGGCTCGATGACACGCTCGATATCGTCACACCGAACGATCCCGCCCAGCGCGGCGCTCAGCTTTCCGTCCGCGTCCGTGCCGGCCGCGAGGCGGGCCGCGCGCTGTTCGAGTACCTCGAGAAGAACGGTGTAATCGGTGACTGGCGCGAGCCTGATGTGATCCGCCTCTCTCCCACGCCGCTGTACAACCGCTACACCGATTGCCTGGGCGCCGTGGAGGCGATCGAGGCCTGGCGCGCGAGCCAGGCATGAGCATCGGTGATCTCTACCCTGCGCCGCATGTGGAACGCGGCGAAGGATTCGCCATGCAGGCGACGACACACTGGCTGCGGCTGGTCCCGGGCCGCACGCTGTTCGGCATGAAGGCAGGCGGCCTGCCCGTGCAGCTGCCGGACCTTCCCGAAGGCGTGCGCCATCGTGGACTCGAAGCGGCGACGGACGGCCACCGAGTAGCCTTGATCGACGTCAGCAGTCACTGGCTGCTCGACCATCCCGAGCTCACCGACCGCTACATCGCCAACCTCCGCAGCGTGATCACCAGCAAGGCCGCCCGCATGGATGGCTATGCGAAGCACGTCGCCATCCACGGCAGCATCGAACTGTTCCTCGGCCGTGAGCTTGATCGTGTGCCGCTGGAGATCGAGGCGGGTGACGGTTCGTACGAGGTCGCCGTGGACCTGCTGGCCAATGCACCGCGTGAGGGGCGTACCGCCTTCGCGATGCCGCCCGGCGTCGGCGCATCGAAATACGACGATCCGGAATTCCTTGCCGGGACGCAGTCGTGGATTGATGGCGAGCGGTTGTTGGTGGAGTTCAGGCCTGAGGAGGGTGGGCGGCAGGAGACGATCGCGGTAGATCGAACGCAGTTTCTGGCATCGCTTAAGCGTTGTTGGATGGCTGCGCGCGCCGTGAGTGAACGGTTGCGCAGCGGGCTGGCAAACCTGGCCTGACCACGCAGCGGACATACACACGATGCGAGGCGTGCCAGAAGACGCACGCCCGCCGGTCGGCAGTCAGTCTTCCAGGATCAGGCTATCCGACCGCGTATCCCGCATGCAAAGGTAGACGATAAGCGACAACGCAATCATCACCGTGACATACCAGTAAAAGCCCTGCTCCCACCCTGCCCCTTTGAAACTGAGCGCGACGTACTCGGCGGTACCGCCGAAGATCGTGTTGGCGAGTGCGTACGGGAGCGCAACGCCGAGGGCGCGAATGTGTGCCGGGAATAGTTCGGCCTTCACCACCGCGTTGATCGAGGTGTAGCCCGTCACGATGACGAGGGCCGCCATGACCAGCAGCCCTGCGACGACGGGGTCGCGGGTTGTCTCCAGCGTGCTGAAGATCGGATAGGTGCACAGGACGCCAAGCACACCGAAGGCGATCATCAGCGGCTTGCGGCCGACGCGGTCGCTAAGTGCGCCCGCGACGGGCTGGAGCAGCATGAAGACGAACAGCGTGATCGCATTGATCTGGCTCGCGGCCTCCCGGCTGAAGCCACTGGTGTTCACCAAGAACTTCTGCATGTAGATCGAGTAGGCGTAGAAGGCGAGCGTGCCGCCGGCCGTAAGGAGCATGACCAGCATGGTCTCCTTGGGGTGGTGCCTGAACAACGCAACGAAGCCTGATTTTGGCGCATCCTTGCCCTGGCTGTTCTTGAAGCTATCGGTTTCGGCCAGGCCACGGCGAATGCGAAACACGACGATCGCGAGGACGGCGCCAATGGCGAACGGAATGCGCCAGCCCCACGCATCCAGGGCGTCCTTCGTCATCGTGCCCTGCAGTGCGACCAGCAGCAAGATGGCCAGGAGCTGCCCGGAGATCAACGTCACATACTGGAATGAGGAAAAGAAGCCTCGCCGGTCCTTCCCCGCCATCTCCGAGAGATAGGTCGCGCTGGCACCGTATTCGCCACCCACCGACAAGCCCTGCATCATGCGTGCGATGACCAACAGCGCCGGTGCCGCCATGCCAATGGCCGCGTAACCCGGGGTGCAGGCGATGATGAGCGAGCCGGCGCACATGAGCGTCACCGACAATGTCAGGCCCGCCTTTCGCCCCCGACGATCCGCATAGATGCCCATGATCCACGCGCCGATAGGGCGCATCACGAAGCCCACGGCAAACACCGCTGCCGCGCTTAACAGCTGCGCGGTCTGGTTGCCCTTGGGAAAGAAGTGCGGCGCGAAGTACAGCGTAAATGCCGCATAGACGTACCAGTCGAACCATTCAACCAGGTTACCGGTCGAGCCGCCGATGATGGATTTCAGACGGCTCTTCGTCGTAGTCGCTGCGGCGGTGGCCGCCGGGCGATGGGGTGCAGGGGATGTCATCGAAACAAGCAACCGGTACGCGAAACAGAAGTTCGAACTTACACGACGAATGGCCAGCGACGCGTGGCACCCAAACATACCCATGCAAGTCAATGACTTAGATTCGACAACCTCACCAGTGCGTACACGGTTAGACGCAAGTGCCTACGAAATCGCTCACCGAGCTGCCGATCTGTTCGCGACCGTAACGTACCTAGAGCCGATGCCGCGTCTGCCCTTCCCCCCGCACCACAAACCGCTCCACCGTCAACGACTCCGCGCCCATCGGCCCGTACGCATGCAGCCGCGTCGTGGAGATGCCGATTTCGGTGCCCAGCCCGAGTTCGCCGCCATCGCTGAAGCGCGATGAGGCGTTCACCATGACCACGGCGGAGCGCAACGCTTTGACGAAGCGATCGGCGGCGATGATGTCGCGGGTGGAGATCACCTCGGTGTGGTCCGAGCCGAAGCGGCGGATGTGGGTGATGGCTCCTTCGATATCCGTAACCACGCGTACGGCGATAACAAGGTCGAGGAATTCGGCGGCGTAATCCTCGTCGGTCGCCACCTCGACCTCGGGCGCGAGCACGCGAGAGGTCTCGTCGCCGCGCACGGTAACGCCACGCGCATGCAGTGCGGCCACCGCCTTGGGCAGGAACGAGGCGGCGATATCGTGATGCACCAGCAGGGTTTCGAGGGCGTTGCAGACGCCAGGGCGGCTGGTTTTACCATCGATGAGAAGATCGATCGCGAGGGCTTCATCGGCCTCTTTATCGACATACAGGTGGCAAACGCCTTTGTAGTGTTTGATCACCGGTACGCGGGCGTGTTCAGCAACGAAGCGGATAAGCCCTTCTCCACCGCGTGGAATGGCGAGGTCGACGATATCGGTGAGCTGGAGCAGTTCCACCATCGCGTCGCGGCTCGGGTCATCAATGACGGTGATGGCGGCTTCGGGCAGGCCATCGTCGCGCAGCGCGCGGCGCAGGGCTGCGGCGATGGCGAGATTGGAGTGCATGGCATCGGAACCGCCACGCAGGATGGCGGCATTACCGGCCATCAGGCAAAGCGCGGCGGCGTCTGCGGTCACATTCGGCCGCGCCTCGTAGATCATGGCGATGACGCCTAAGGGGATGCGTACGCGCTCCACGCTGATGCCGTTGGGACGGATCTCGCGGCGGGTCACCAGGCCGACGGGATCAGGAAGCTCAGCGACCTGGCGCATGGCGGTGACGACACCCGCTACGCGGCCCTCGTCCAGACGCAGGCGATCCAGCATCGCCGCGCTGGTGCCGTTATGGCGGGCCGCTTCGACATCGCGCGCATTGGCTTGAAGTACGTGGTGTGTGTCGGCCGCCAGTGCATCGGCCATGCGGTTGAGCAGGCGTTGCTTGGCCGCCGTATCCAGCGCCGCGATGGCAGGCGCGGCGTCGCGGCAGGCCAGGGCCTGGTCTCGCAGGTTCGTCATGGGAGCCTCGCGGGTTCGGGTAGTACCACCAGATCATCCCGGTGGACGATGGTTTCCCCATAGCTGTAGCCCAGCACGGCCTCGATGTCACGCGTGTGCCGCCGGGCGATCCGGCGCACATCGGTGGCGGCGTATTGGGCGATGCCGCGGGCGAACGGCACGCCGTCGGCCGCAATCTCGATCACATCACCCCGGGCGAACTCACCGGTGGCATCGCTCACGCCGCCGGGCAGCAGCGACGCGCCGCGGCCACGCAGGGCCTCGACGGCACCGCCATCGACGCTGATCCGCCCCATCGCCGGGGCATGGCGTAGCCAGTACTTTCGTGCTGCCAGGCGCGACTGGGGCGCACGCAGGCGCGTACCGGTGAGGAAGCCGTCGGCGAGCCGGGCGATGGACCGTGTATCCCGGCCGTCGAACAGCACGGTTTCGATGCCGGCGGCCGCGGCCTTCATGGCCGCCTCCAGCTTGGTGCGCATGCCGCCCGTCCCTGCGGCCGTCCCCGCACCGCCGGCGCTTTCCAGATGCGCCGCCGTGAGCTCCAGCACCTCGGGTACGGGAACGGCGGCGGGGTCGACGCGCGGATTGGCGGTGTAGAGCCCTGCGATATCCGAGGCGATGAACAACACATCCGCATCGACCAGCGCGGCGACGATCGCCGCGAGATTGTCGTTATCACCAAGCTTCAGCTCATCGACGGCGACGGTATCGTTCTCGTTGATGACCGGAATCGCCCCCAGCGCCAGCAGCTCGCGCAGCGTGGTACGGGCGTTGAGGTAACGGCGACGGTTGCGCAGGTCGTCGTGAGTAAGCAGGACCTGGGCGACCGGGGCATCGAAGAAGGTTTGCCACAGGCCGACCAGGCGGGTCTGGCCGAGTGCCGCGAGCGCCTGGCGGCCGCTGAGACCTGTACTTCGCGTGGGGGCGGGGGCGAGTCCTCGACCGGCAGCCACGGCGCCCGACGACACGATCACCACTTCCCTGCCCGCATCGCGGCTGGCCGTCACGAACGCGGCTAACGCGTCGGCGTGGGCGCCGGTAAGCGCACCCTCTGGCGTGGTAAGCAGGCTGCTGCCGACCTTGAGGACGGCGCGGTGCCAGTCGGGGAGTGCCTGTTCGGTGAAACCGGGTGACATCGTGCCTCCGAGTACGAAGCTGGGCTTTGTGTAGGAGCGCGCTTGCCCCCGAAGAGGGGGTAAACGCGCGATGGGCGTTGCGGCGAGCAGCCATCGCGCGCAAGCGCGCTCCTACAGGGTCACCCTAGCGTCTCAAGCCTCTTGCGCAGTATGTCGAGCATCAGGTCATGGCCTGCGCCGGGCGAGGTGCGCGCGGCCAGGCTGGACTCGGGCGAGCGGCCTTCACCGGCGGAAGCGGCGGTCTCGGCCGCGGCGCGGTAGGCGTCGCGGAACGGGACGCCGGCCACGGCCTGCTCGATCGCCACGTCCGTCGCGTACATCGCCGGCTCAATCGCCGCACGCATCTTGTCGGCCTTCCACTCGAAGCGAGCCAGCATGTCCGGCAGCAGTTCCAGCGCGCCCAGGCCCATGGAGAAACCATGGAACAGCGAACCCTTGGAGAACTGCAGGTCGCGCTGGTAGCCCGAGGGCAACGACAGCAGCTGCTCGATCTCGGTGCGTGCAGCGGCGACGCTGGCGTAGCTGGCGCGCAGCAGTTCCACCACATCGGGGTTGCGCTTGTTCGGCATGATCGACGAACCGGTGGTGTATTCCGCCGGCAGCTTCACGAAATCGAACTCGGCCGTAGTGAACAGCGACAGATCCCACGCCAGACGGCGGGTATCGAGCAGCGCGGTGCCTACGGCGTCCAGCGCGGCCATCTCGAACTTGCCGCGCGAGAGCTGGGCGTAGATCGGCGAAACCTGCATGCGCGCGAAGCCGAGCGCCTGCGTGGTGTGCGCACGATCCAGCGCCACGTTCACGCCATAACCAGCCGCCGTACCCAGCGGGTTGGCGTCGATCAGATCCAGTGCCTGGCGGGCACGCAGCGTGTTATCGATGAAGGCTTCCGCGAAGGCAGCGAACCACATGCCCGTGGAGGAGACCACGGCACGCTGGATATGCGTGTAGCCCGGCATCGGTACCGCTTCGCCACCGGCGCGCTCAAGGCACACCTCAGCGATACGGCGGCACACCGCTTCCAACGTCGCGAGCTTTTCCTTCAGCCAAAGGCGCGTCGCCACCAGGATCTGGTCGTTGCGGCTGCGCCCGGTATGCACACGGCGACCCGCATCGCCAAGGCGCTCGGTCAGGCGCGCCTCGATAGCCGAATGGCCGTCCTCGAAGCGCTCGTCGAGCACGAACGCGCCGGCCGAAAAATCGGCGGCCAGCGCATCGAGCTCGCGCTTCAGCGCATCACGCTCATCGGCCGATACCACGCCAATGTTGGCCAGGCCTTCCACGTGCGCCTTGCTGGCGGTGATGTCGTGCAGGAAAAACTCGCGATCGAGGACCACGTCGTTGCCGGCGAGGAAACGCATGATCTTTGCGTCGACCTGCGTGTCGGATTTCTGCCAGAGCGGCTGGGTCATCGTGGGGTCCTTACAAGGGAATAGCGGTGAGCTCGTCGAAGCCGAGCGCACGGTTCACGTTCTGCATGGCCTGGGTGGCAGCGCCCTTCAGCAGGTTATCCAGCGTCGCCACGACCACTACGCGCCGGCCATCGACCGACAGGGCAAAGCCGCCCACTTCGAGATAATGCTTGTGCGCGATCTGGCTCACCCACGGCGCCTCATCCACCACGTGGATCAGCTTCTCGTTCTCAAAACGAGCCTCGAAGCGGCGGACGATGTCCTCGCGCCTGGCCTGCTTGGCCAGGTACAGATTCGTCGTCACGGTCAGGCCACGGAAATGCGGCGCAACGTGCGGCATGAACTCCACCGGCATGCCCAGGTGACGGCTGGCTTCCTTCTCATGCATGTGCCCGGTGAGCGAGTACGGCATCAGGTTATCGCGCAGCTTGTCCGGGTCGTTGCGATCCGACGGCGTGGTTCCCGCGCCCGAATAGCCGGAAACGCCGAACGACACCGGTGGCGCGGCCAACAGGTCCTTGATCGGTGCGATCGAGCACTGGATGGCGGTGGCATAGCAACCGGGATTGCTGATGCGATTTTCGCCACGCCAGCGGTCGCGGTACAGCTCGGGCAGGCCGTAATACCAGCGCTCGTCGAAGCGGTAGTCCGCGGAAAGATCGACGATGACGGTGTTACCACCCGCCTTGTCGATCGCTTCCACGTACGGCGCGGCCTTACCGTTAGGCAAGGCGAGGATCACGACATCCACGCCCTGCTCTGCTACGCCGGCCGGGTCGAGGTTGGTGTAGGCAAGGTCGCCCTTGTACACGTCGTTATGCTCGGCCAGGCGCTGGCCGTCCAGCTCGCGCGAGGAGACGAACGCCAGTTCCAGCGACGGATGACGGGCGATGAGGCGGATCAGCTCGGCGCCCGTATGGCCGCGTGCGCCGACGATACCGATGGTCTTGGTGGCCATGGCTTGGGTTCAGTCCTGCAAAGTGGGCACGCGTGTCGCGCAATGCGCGACACAACGCTCGATGTCGGCGAAGTTGTCCAGGCCGTACCAGAACACCTTCCAGCGCGACTGCTTGTAGCAGCCATCCGACTCCGCGTAATAGAAGTGGTTGATGACGTTGCCATGGCGCGAGCGCCAGAACAGCTTCGGGTTCTCGTCGCGCATCACCTGCCACACAGCGCGGCCCAGGCCTTCACCCTGCGCATCGTCCAGTACGGCGAACTTGTCGAGATACGCGAAGCCATCTTCCATGGTCAGGATCATCGCGGCGCGGTAGTTTTCCGACACGTACACGCGGTAGACCCTGGTCCGTTCGAAGTAATCCGGTACCACGGTGCGGCCGAAGCTGGACTCGATCAGCGTCTTCATCCGTGGCAGGTCCACGCCTTCCCACGACTCGAAGCGAAGAACGCGTTCGCCACGGCGAACCAGCGTGCCCGAGCCCTTGTGGGTGAACAGTTCCTTGGCCAGGTCGGCCGGGCGCGTGATCGATACCGACGAGGTCAGCGGCAGGTCGTCGAGCAGGTCCTTGATCTGCTCCACCTTCAGGCGCATGCCTGAATGAAGCCACGGCTGCTGGATGAGGTGATCAAATTCGGTCGAGAGGTTGATCGAATCGATGATGTTGCCGTCGCCATCGAGCAGGCCGCCCGTGCCCGTGAGGAACACGATCTTGTACGGCTGCAGCACGCGCACCAGTTCATTGGCGGCGAAATCGGCATTGATGTTGAGGATCTGCCCTGAATCGGTTTCGCCCAGGCTCGCGATGACCGGAATGGAGCCGGCGCGCAGGCTGGCCTCGATCGGCGCCAGGTTGATCGCGCGCACCTTGCCGACCAGGCCCAGCTGGTCCGGATCGAGGTAATCGGCGGTGAACACGCCCGAAGGCACCGAGGTGGCCCGGGTATCCACTTCCTGCAGCGCCTCGACCAGGCGCAGGTTCTGCGACTGGAACACGCGGCGAACGATCGCCAGCGCTTCCGGCGACGTCACGCGCAACCCGTTCACCGTCTTCTTCTCGATGCCGGCGGCGGCAAGCTCTTCGTCGAGCTGCGGGCCGGCGCCATGCAGAACGATGGGCGTCAGGCCCACCTGCTGCAGGAACGAGAGCGACGACGTCAGGTCGGCGAGTTCATCGCGCAACACGGCGCCGCCCACCTTCACGACCGCAAAGCGTGCGGCATCGAGCTGGGAGAAGCGCTTGAGGTACTGCTGGATCTCGCGCGCGCTGCCCATGGCGGAGAGCAGGCGGACGATGGTCTTGCGGGTGTTTTTAGATTCCACGTTCGACGATCCGGTGGATGGTCTGGGCGTAATGGGCGAGCTGGTCAAGCGCGACCCATTCGTCGGCGGTATGGGCCTGGGCGATATCGCCGGGACCATAAACGAAGCAGGTGTACCCCGCCTTGGAGAACAATGCGGCCTCGGTCCAGAAATCCACGGCGTTACCCACCGGGATCTCCAGCTCATCGGCAAGATCGCGCGCGGCGAGGCGGCGCGACTCGGCCGTGGCGGTATCACCGGCCGGCAGCGAATCACCGCGGAAGGTTTCGCCAAATTCGACCGGCTGCGGATCGACCAGCGTGCGGAAGGTCTCCAGCAGCTGGTCCGCATCCATAGAAGGCAGCGGGCGGAAGCCGAAGCGCACTTCGGCCGTCGGCGCGATCACGTTGGCCTTGATGCCGCCTTCGATCTTGCCGAGGTTGAAGCGCAGGCCAGTGAGGCCACCGAAACGTTCATGCGAGAGCGCCTGCACGTGATCCAGCGCAGCCGCCCCCCAGCGCACGGCCTGGTGCAGCGCGCTGTCGGAAGGCTTCTGCTCACCCGAGGCATGGCCGGCACGTCCCTTGAACTGCATGAGCACCGAGAGGATGCCACGGTGCGCCAGCACCGCTTCACCCTTGGTCGGCTCGGCGACGATGACGGCATCGTACGCGGGCTTGTCCTTGAGGAAGCCATCGATGCAGCGTGCATCGTTGGCCTCTTCATCGGTCGAAAGCAGCAGCGCCATATCGCCGTTCGAAGCGTTCGCCACAGCAACCAGAGCCGCTGCAGCGCCCTTGATGTCACACGCGCCCAGGCCAATCGCCCGGTCCTCGGTCACGCGCAGTTCGTGCGGGCTCGCCGTCCAGTGCGGCGAATCCGGCACGGTATCCAGGTGCACGTTGAACAGCACCTTCGGCGTGCCACGCACGGCGTAAAGGTTCACGGCGCCCGCGCCGAAATCCGTGACCTGCACGTCGAACCCCGGGAGGTTCGCGCGCAGGTAATCGAAGATGCCACCGGTGCCGATCTCGCGCGGCGGGTTGCGCGTGTCGTACGAGACGAGCGCGCGCAGGTGGTCGAGGGTTTCCTTCAGGAGATTATCCATGGGTGCTCGATCACTTCCCGCCGTTGGCTCGGTCGACTTCAGCCCAGATCGTCGAGCTCATGCCGTACAGCTTGATAAAGCCTTCGGCTTCGGCGACGCCCCAGTCGGCGGCCTGCGCGTAGGTGGCCTTCTTCGAGTGGAGCAGGTTCTTCGATTCCACCTTCACGGCGTACACGGTGCCACCGCGGGTCTCGATGATGACCTTGCCATCGACCTTGCGCTGGGTGCTCACCAGGTAGGCTTCCAGGTCGGCCTTGATCGGGTCGTTGAAGAAGCCTTCGTAAGCGATCTCGGTCCACTTGCGGCCGATTTCCGGCTTGAAGCGGTTCTGCTGCTTCGACAGCACGGTCTCTTCCAACGCACGGTGCGCCGTGAGCAGCGCGGTGAGTGCCGGCGCTTCGAACACGATGCGGCCCTTCAGGCCGATATTGGTATCGCCGGTGTACAGGCTGCGGCCCACGCCGTACCTGGCGAGCTCACGGTTGAGGAAACCCAGGATTTCCGGACCGGTCGCGGCGTTGCCGTTGAGCGAAGTGGCCACGCCCTTGTCGAAGCCCAGTTCGATGCGCAGCGGTTCAGACGGCCATTCAGCGCGCGGTGCGCACCAGGCCACCGCGCCCTCTTCCGGGATCTCCCACGCATCGATCTCGCCGCCGGAGATGGTCACGCCCAGCACGTTCTCGTTGATGGTGTAGTGCTTGGTCTTGGCGCGGACTTCGAAGCCCTTGTCCTCCAGGTACTTCTGCTCGTAGGCGCGCACCTGGGTGTGCTCGCGCTGGATCTCGCGGATCGGCGCGATGATGGTGTAGTCGCCGAGTGCCTTCACGGTCAGGTCGAAGCGGACCTGGTCGTTACCCATGCCGGTGCAGCCGTGGGCGAACAGCTTGGTGCCGAGTTCGTCGCATCGCTCGAGCGACGCCTTAACGATGAGGTAGCGGTCGGACACCAGCAGCGGGTACTGGCCCTGGTAGAACTCGCCGGCCCAGATCAGTGGGGTGACGAAGCTATCCCAGATCGCCTGCGACGCATCGACCGTGCGGTGCGAGGCGGCGCCGAGTTCGTGGGCGCGCTGCTCGATGTACTCGCGCTCTTCAGCAGAGACGCCGCCGGTATCGACGAACACGGTGTGCACGGCGTAGCCGCGCTCCATCAGGTAGGGGACGCAAAAGCTGGTGTCGAGGCCGCCCGAAAAGGCGAGGACGATATCTTTGCTGGACATGCTGGCTCCGGAAATCAAGGCGTTTTAATGGGGTAAGGCGAACACAAGGGCGTTACGGGCAGGTGGCGGCGGGTACGGGCCGCCACTGCGTGATCAGAAACCGAGGCCGGACTTCACGCCGGGCTGCGCCATGAGCGACGCCATGACGGCCTTCTGGACGTGCAGGCGGTTTTCCGCCTCGTCGATGGCGATGCAGGCCGGCGAATCCATCACCGCATCCGTCGCCTTGATGTTCCGGCGCAGCGGCAGGCAGTGGCTGAAGAGGCCGTTATCGGTCAGGGCCATCTTGGCCTCGTCCACGATGAAGTGCTTGTTCGCGTCGCGAATGGCCTTCTCTTCATCCCAACGGCCAAAGTACGGAATGGCACCCCAGCTCTTCGCATAGACCACGTGCGCGCCGCTGTAGGCCGCCTCGATATCGTGCGAGACCTGCAGCGAGCCACCGTTTTCCTTGGCGTTCTGCGTGGCGAAATCCATGTAGCGCTGATCCAGGATGTACTCGGGCGTGGGGCAAAGCAGGGTGACGTCCATGCCCATCTTGGTCGCGATCAGCAGCGCCGAATTGGCCACGGCGGTGTTCAGCGGCTTCGGGTGGTAGGTCCAGGTCAGGACGTACTTCTTGTTCTGCAGGTCACCCAGGTGCTCCTTCATGGCCAGCGCATGGGCCAGCTCCTGGCACGGGTGGGTGATGGTCTCCATGTTGATGACCGGCACCGTGGCGTACTGCGCGAACGCCTTGAGCACCTTGTCCTGGCGATCGACCTGCCAGTCCTGGAATTTCGGGAAGGCACGGACGGCGATGATGTCGACGTAGCGCGACAACACGCGGGCCACTTCGGCGATGTGCTCTTCGGTATCACCGTCCATCACGCTGCCGACTTCGAACTCGATGGGCCACGCATCCTTGCCCGGCGCCAGCACCACCGCATGGCCGCCCATCTGGAAGGCGCCGATTTCGAAGCTGGTGCGGGTGCGCATGGACGGGTTGAAGAACATCAGGGCGATGGACTTGCCGGCCAGCTGCTGGCCCTGGGGCGAGCGCTTGAACTCGGCGGCCTGCTCGAGCAGGGCGTCGATTTCGGCGCGGCTGTAGTCGGTGGTGTTGAGGAAGTGGCGAACGGTCATGGCGGTCCAGATCGGTCGGTGGCCTGGCGAAGGCCGTGGGAGAAAGGTGAGATTGCGGAATCCAGAACGAAAAAACCCGGCACGGGGCCGGGTTTTTTAGTCGTTGCGTATGAAATGCGCGCGACAGCCTACCCGGCCGAGTATCCGATGTACGGTCGACGAGCACGGGACGTCATCCCTGCGGCCATGCGGGCGCTGGTGTAGACGTTCGAGGTGTAGTCGGCGTGGGACACGGTCGGGGTCGGAAAAAAGGTGAAGCGTCGATAATGCCGTGGATTGGTGCGCTGCGCAACTGCCCCGCGAAGCCGAAGGCGAGCTGTATCGAGCGCGCCAAAAGAAAAAGGCCGCGATTGCTCGCGGCCCTTCCCATCTGCCTTGCCGGAACCGGTCAGTCGGCCGGGGAGACGCTCACGCGAACGCGGAGGCGCTCGCCCGGGTCGTAGTTCAGGCGCGAAACGTAGACCTCACCGCGGTAGCGGTACTCCACGTCGTAGCCCGCGATGCGGCGCTGCTCGGTCACCGAGCTCACGTCGCGGCAGCGGGTTTCCGTGCCCTGGTACACCGTATCGCCACTGCGCGACACGTTGTTGCCCACCACGCCGCCGGCCACGGCGCCAGCCACGGTCGCGGCCTTGCGGCCATCGCCCTTGCCTACCGTATTGCCCAGGACGCCGCCCACGACGGCGCCCAGGATGGTACCGGCCGTGCTGCCACTGCCCTGCTGGCGGGTCGTCACCTGCTGGTCGTAGCACTCCTGGCGCGGGGTTTCCACGCGGGCCACGCCGTATACCGGGTCGACGCGCAGCACGTCCGCCCAGCCGAAATGGGTGTTGTCATCCGGCCCGGCCGACTGCGACGGCGGGGGCGGGCCATAACGATCCTGGGCACTGGCACCGGTAGCGAAAACCGCGAGGATCAGCGCGGGGATAAGCAGGCGAGACATTTAGGAAAACCTCCAGCCGGCGCACAAGAGCGCCTACTGGGTGCCATTTCATCAAGTTCACGCTGAATCCACGCTTAGGTCTTCCCTGCGGGAATCCGCGCTGCCCTGTCAACCATTTCGCCACTCGCGCGTGCACGGTCTGCGCCCGGCCTTGCTACTATTTCAGGCCGGCCCAGGCCGCCGGCCCGCCCCGCATGGACACCCGATGACGATCTCGCTCTACAACACCCTGACTCGCCGCACGGAAGCGTTCGCCCCGCTCGATCCGGACCGGGTGACCATGTATGTCTGCGGGCCCACCGTCTACAACTACATCCACATTGGCAACGCCCGGCCCCCGGTCGTTTTCGACGTGTTGGCCAGCCTGCTGCGCCGCCATTACCCCAACGTGGTCTACGCCCGGAACATCACCGACGTGGACGACAAGATCAACGCCGCGGCCGCCGCGGCCGGGGTGCCGATCACCGAGATCACCGGTCGCTATGCCCAGGCCTACCGCGACGATATCGCCAAGCTGGGCGTGGCCAAGCCCGACGTGGAGCCCCACGCCACGGCACATATCGCCGAGATCATCACGATGATCCAGCGCCTGATCGCCTCAAAACACGCGTACGAGGCCGAGGGGCATGTCCTGTTCCACGTGGCCTCTTACCCCGCTTACGGCGCGCTCTCGGGCCGCGACCCGGACGAGCTCATTGCCGGTGCGCGCGTCGAGGTGGCCCCGTACAAGAAGGACGCCGGCGACTTCGTGCTGTGGAAGCCGTCCGACGAGACGCTGCCCGGCTGGGACAGCCCCTGGGGCCGCGGCCGCCCGGGCTGGCACATCGAGTGCTCGGCCATGAGCGAGGCCCACCTGGGCGAAACCATCGATATCCACGCCGGCGGTGTCGATCTCACCTTCCCGCACCACGAGAACGAGATCGCCCAGAGCGTCTGCGCCCATGGCGGTAAGCCATTCGCACGATTCTGGCTGCACAACGGCATGCTGACCTTCGAAGGCCGGAAGATGTCGAAGTCGTTGGGCAACGTGCTTCAGTTGCACGAATTGCTCACCAAACACTCCGGCGAAGCGCTGCGCCTGATGCTACTGCGCGGCCATTACCGCCAGCCCCTTGATTGGTCGGATGCCGCCCTCACCCAGTCGGTACGCACGCTGGATGGCTGGTATGGCGTGCTGCGTGACCTGGCCGACGTGCCTTCGGGCGAGTTCTCGGTGCCGGCCACGGTGGAAGCGGCGCTGTGCGACGACCTCAACACCCCGCAGGCGCTGGCCGAGCTTTCACACCTGGCCGATGCGGCACGTCGCGCCACGGGCGGTGAGCGCATCGCGGCCAAGGCCGCCCTGCTCAACGGTGGTGCTCTGCTGGGCCTGCTTCAGCAGGACCCGGAAGCCTGGTTCCAGCAAGGTAACCCTGGCGACGCCATCGACGCCGCCATGGTGGAGGCCCTCCTCGAGGAACGCCGCGCCGCCCGCGCGGCGAAGGATTTTGCCCGGTCCGACGCCATCCGCGACCAGCTCAAGGCGCTGGGCGTGGCCATTGAAGACGGTGCGCAGGGCACGCGCTGGAGTGTGGTGAAGGCATGAACAACCTCGTAGATCCGCAGGAACCCACCGCCGCCGCGGCCCAGGCCGCCATCGCGGAGGAATTCGGCTTTTTCGGCGACTGGACCGAGCGCTACCAGTACCTGATCGACCTGGGCAAGCAGTTGCCGCCGTTCCCCGATCACGAGAAGAACGAAGAGAACCGCGTACACGGCTGTCAGTCGATGGTGTGGCTGACCCGCTCGGGCGACGCTGCGAAAATGCACTTTGAAGCGACCAGCGATTCGGCGATTGTTTCGGGCCTGATCGCGTTACTGCTACGCGTGTATTCCGATCGTTCCGCGCAAGAGATCGTGGATACCCAGCCGTCGTATATCCAGGACATCGGGCTGGCGAAGCATCTTTCGCCCACCCGCTCCAATGGCCTCGCCGCTATGCTCGTGCGGATCAAGGCTTACGCGGCGGAAGCGCTGGCGTAGTCTGCGCCCCCTGTAGGAGCGCGCTTGCGCGCGACGCTCCTGGCCCAGGGTGCCGCCTGCCGGCGGATCGCGCGCGAGCGCGCTCCTACAGGGCTGCCCTACTTCTCACTTCCTCGAATGTCTGGTCCCTCACCAGCACGCCGTTTTCCCACACGGTTTCCATGGCGTGTTCCCAGCCGTGATCGAGCGGCATGTCTTCGGCCCGCGCCAGCCCGTCCGGAATCGAAACGGTCTTCCAGGTCCCGTATTCGCGGTGGCGCGTCAGCGTCAGGCGCCCGCGCTGGGAGAACTTGCCGGCGTCCGTCACGGGTGCCTTGAACACATCGACCCACTGGCCATCGATACGCGCGGCCGAGCATTTCAGCGCGAACTTCTGCGTGTCGCGGTCCACCTTCTGCAGCAGCGCGCCGCCCATGCCAAAGGCGATGTTGTCGGTCGCGTAGCCGGCGCCGGTCAGGCGCTCCAGGATGGCGCGGATGCTTTGCGGGTTCACGCCATCGCCCTGGATGACGCGGACATGGTTCAGCACCTTGTAGCCCTTGCCGTTTACCGTGCTACCGAAGGCGTCATCCAGCAGCGCGACGCACTGGTGTACCACCTCGACGGGGTCGCCCGAATCAGGGCGGACCACCAGGGTCCCACCCGACGCAATGACCTCCTCGCGGAGCGTTTTTCCCCAGTGCTCGCGAACCGCGTGGAAGATGTCGTAGCTATCCGACACCACGGCCACGAGGGAACCGGGTTTTGCGAACTGGCGGAGCATGTTGCGGTACGCGTCGACCTCGCGTTCGCGCCCCCAGCTGGTGATGGTGCTGTGCTCGGCGGCCGGGATGGAGTACCCCGCCATGGGCTCGCCGTAGAAGGCTTTCGCCGCCAGCACGCCCTGCACGGTATCCGTGCCACGGAAGTTCACCAGGTGCGCCATGCCGCCGATCGCGGCGGATTCCGCGCTGGAAACACCACGTGCGCCAAAGTCGTGCAGCTTGAAGAGAAGCTGGCCGGCGGGGTCATCACTGGTTTTTTCGAGGAAGGCGGCGATACAGCGCTTGACCTGCCAACTCAGCGTAGCCACCGTCACCGGGTACCACAGGCGCAGCAACAGCGTTTCGAGGTAGCTAGGCACCCAGGCGGCCTGCGGGTCGGTCGACTCGATCGTGACCAGCGCCTGGTGCGTGGGCACGACGCTGCCCTCCGGCACCGCGCGGATGCGCATGGGCAGGCGGCCGCCATGCACATCCACCACGTGCCGCCAGCCCGGCTCGTTGAAGGGCTCGCCATGCGCGGCGAAGAAATCGCGCGCCTCGTCCACCTGCGCATGGGTTACCGGGTGGGCCAACCACGCTTTCAGGATGGCCTGGAGGCCGAAGAACACGGTGCGGTCGAACAGGCCACCGCGCGACTCGACATAGAAGAATGTCGCATCGGTCCCGGGCGGGTACTGGAGCCAGTGGCTCGCCTTGTAGCTATCCGTGTTGAGGATCAGGTTCTGCAGTTGCGGGAACATGGGGTCTCCTGGGAGCGCAAACGAAAAACCCCGCCTTTCGGGCGGGGTTTCGCGTTGGCAGGAACGATACGGCGGCTTAGTCGCCCATCTGCTTCTGCAGGTGCTCGCGGCGCTCCTGCGCATCGAGCGTAAGGGTGGCGATGGGGCGCGCATCGAGGCGGCTGACGCCGATTTCCTCGTCGGTCTCCTCGCAGAACCCGTAGCGGCCTTCCTCGATCCGGCGCAGGGCCTTGTCGATCTTGGAGATGAGCTTGCGGTAGCGGTCGCGGGTGCGGAGCTCCAGCGAGTTTTCCGTCTCGCGGGTGGCGCGCTCGGCTTCGTCGCCCACATCACGGACCTCCTCACGGAGGTTATCCATGGTCTGGCGCGATTCCTCGACCAGCTGCTCCCGCCAATCCTTCAGCTTATTGCGGAAGTAGGCCAGGTGCCGCGGGTTCATGTATTCCTCGCTGTCGTCGGGCTTGTAGCCCTTCGGCAGGTCGATGATGGTGGAAGCCGGCAGTGCATAGCGGCCGTCTTCGCGCGTGATTCCGTTTTCAAGTGTGGTGCTGTTCATGCTGGCGTGCGCGGACTTCTCGTTACTGGATGGGGTAGCGCTACCCACCGCGGACGCCTTGCGTCCGGTGGCGGGGGCGGCGGCCTTGGCCACCGGCGCCGGCGCGGGTGCCGGCGATGCCTTCACCTGCTGCTTGGGAGTGGCCTTGGCGGCGGAATGTTCCACCACCGGGGCCGATTTCTTTGCGGGCGCGGGTGCCGCCTTGGGGGCCGGTGCCTTTGCCGCGGGCTTGGCCGGCGCCTTGGGGGCCGCCGCCTTCGTCACGGGCGCCGCCTTGGCGGGCGCCTTCTTTGCGGCGGCAGGTTTCGCCACCGGTGCCGCAGCCGCCTTCTTGGCGGGTGCCGCGGATGTCTTCGGGGCCGCCTTGGCCACTGGTTTCGCGGTTTTCGCCGCGGTTTTCGCTGCGGGCTTGGCCGCCGCGCGCACCGCCGTCTTCGCCGGTACCTTGCCCCCGGCCGCAACCGTCCTGGTCTTCGTCGCGTCACCCGCCCCGCCCTTCTTGGCGGCAGCCTTGGCAACGGTGGAACTACGAGCGTTTTTCGCCATTTCCTTCACCTCGGTGGCCGTGGCGGCGGGGTGTTATAGCCCAGATGCGTTACCCCAGCAACCTATCTTCTGGGATACTGTCAGATACCCGACGCCGGCACCCACCTGGCCTTTCGAGAACGTGACCCGCCTCCTCCTCTTCCTGTTGTCCCTTTACAAGCGGTGGCTTAGCCCGCTGCTAGGGGCCAATTGCCGGTTCCATCCATCCTGTTCCGATTACACGCGGATTTCCATAGCCCGGTTCGGCCCGCTCAAGGGCTCGGTACTGGGCGGCTGGCGCATCCTGCGCTGCCAGCCCCTCTGCGAGGGTGGCCATGATCCTGTCCCTGACCAATTTGTCCTGCGCCGCTGCGGCGCCCAAGGAGCTCATACCCATGACTGATGCCTGGCTGATCAAGAACGCCGAACTGGTGAATGAAAACCAGCGATTCGTCGCTGACGTTCGCATCCGCGACGGAAAAATCGCGACGATCGCGCAGGGATTGGAAAAGGAGCGTGATGAAGAAGTGATCGACGCCAGTGGCCTGCTCCTGTTGCCCGGCATGATCGATGACCAGGTGCATTTCCGCGAACCGGGCCTCACCCAAAAGGCCGATCTCGCCACGGAATCGCGCGCCTGCGCGGCCGGCGGCATCACCAGCTTCATGGAAATGCCGAACACGAAGCCGCCCGCGCTCGATCGCGACAGCCTCGAGTACAAGTACACGCTGGCGGCCGAAAAATCGGTGGTGAACTACGCCTTTTACATGGGCGCCAGCAACGACAACCTTGAGGCGATTCGCGCCCTCGACCCCAAGGCGGCACCGGGTGTGAAGGTGTTCATGGGCGCCTCGACCGGCAACATGCTGGTCGATAACCCCGAGACGCTGGACGGAATCTTCCGCGACACCCCCGTGCCGATCATCACGCACTGCGAAGACACGCCGATGATCGACGCAAACCTGGCCAAGGCCCATGAAAAGTACGGCGAGGACATCCCCATGTGGGAGCACCCGCACATCCGCTCGCGCGAGGCCTGTATCAAGTCGACCCGGCTGGCCATTTCACTGGCAAGGAAGCACAACACCCGCCTGCACGTGCTGCATATTTCCACCGCCGATGAGCTGGCCCTGTTCGAGCCGGGCCCCATCGAGGGCAAGCGGATCACCGCCGAGACCTGCGTGCACTTCCTGCACTTTGGTGGCAAGGCCGATTACGACGAGAAGGGCTCATTCATCAAGTGCAACCCGGCGATCAAGGACGAGGCCGACCGCGAAGCGATCATCAAGGCGCTGGCCGAGGGCCGCCTGGACGTGCTCGCCACCGACCACGCCCCGCACCTGCTCGAAGAGAAAGAACAGAAGTACGACAAGGCTCCGTCCGGCCTGCCGCTGGTGCAGTTCGCCTTGCAGGGCGCCCTGCAGCGCGTGACCGAGGGCAAGCTCACCCTCGAGCGCGTGGTGGAAACCGTGTGCCACAACCCGGCGAAGCTGTTCAACGTGATGAACCGCGGCTTCCTGCGCGAAGGCTATGCGGCGGACCTGGTCCTGGTGGACCCGAACAAACCGCACACGGTGACCCGCGAGGAAGTGCTCTCCAAGTGCGGGTGGTCGCCGTTCGAGGGCTACACCTTCAGCAGTAGCATCGCCTCGACCTGGGTGAACGGCCAGCGCGTGTTCGATGGCAAGAAGGTCGATGAAAGCATCCGCGGCCAGCGCCTCGAGTTCGACCGATGAGGAAATTCGCAATGGATTGCGACGGCGCCATGCCCACGAATCGCGTGCAAGCACGCTCCTACAAACTCAGCCCTGTAGGAGCGCGCTTGCGCGCGATCGGGCTGGCGGCAGCGCTGACGTGTACCGGCGTTTCCGCCGCAGCCACCTCCGACATCCCGACAACCATGTCCCAGGGCGCCCTCATCATCGCCCACGCCCCACCCGGCTCCGCCGTGCGGGTGAACGGCAAGCCAGTCCACGTCGGCGCCGATGGCGTCTTCGTGTTCGGCGCCGGCCGTGATGAAAAGGGCCCGATCAACGTGGCCGTGGGCAGTCGTACCGTGAGCGTCGCCGTGACCCCGCGCGACTGGCCCATCGAGCGCGTGGAAGGCGTCCCGCCTAAGACGGTGAACCCGCCACCGGAGATCGCTACCCGGATCGAACATGAACAGGCCCTCGTCGTCGCGGCGCGCAACCGTGACGATGCGCGCGAGGACTTCGATCATGGGTTTATCTGGCCCGTGACCGGCCGCATCAGCGGCCGCTTCGGCAACCAGCGCATCTACAACGGCGACCCCAAGGCCCCTCATTCGGGCATGGATATCGCCGTGCCCGAGGGCACGCCGGTGAAAGCACCAGCCGATGGCATCATCACCTTCGCGCAGCCGGACCTGTATCTCACCGGCGGCACGGTGCTGCTCGACCACGGCTTCGGCCTGTCGTCGAATTTCCTGCACCTGTCACGGATCGATGTGAAGGTAGGTCAGCGGGTGCACCAGGGCCAAGTGATCGGTGCCGCGGGCAAGACCGGGCGCGCCACCGGGCCGCATGTGCACTGGGGCTTCAACTGGTTCGGGACACGGCTGGATCCGCTGTTGTTGCCGGGGATCCAGCCGGTAGCGCCGTAGTTCGTCAGCGTGCCTTGCTGGCGAAGGCCACTGCGTCGTGCGGATGCAGGCTTTCGTGGTGCGCCACGCGCACGTGGAAATCGGCGACGCCCGGATCGGCTTCCAGGGTTTTCTGGATGCGGCGGGCGGCGTCCTCGCAGAACATAAGGTTGCTGCCGTTGGCGAGCGCGAACGCCTGCTCGTCGGCACGCTTCACGGCGGTCTGCACCGGGGTACCCAGCGCGGCTTCCACGTTATCGATCATGCCGATCAGGTTGAATACACCCTCACCCTTCGGCGCCACGCGGATCGTGGCCGTGCTGCGCTGGGCGTGCGGCGTGGCGATGATGCCCTGCTCCGTACCGAGCCAGGCCAGGATGGTTTCGCGGTCCAGCGCCTGGTCGGCCGGGAACGACTTCACGAAGTTGTCCTGGATAAGCTGGCGCGACAGCGCGGCGGAGGCCGGGCACGTGGAGGAGTACACCACGTCGGTCGTCACTTCGAGATGGAACTGATCGCCGCGCATCGTGGCGTCGATCGTGATGGGATAGGCGCGCCAGCCGCTGTTGTCGCTGCGCAGCGCGCGGCGGCGAACCAGGTGCTCGAAGCCGATGGTGATGCGGGCGTGGTCGGACAGACCTTCATGCGACGACAGGAACTCGCCCAGCAGCGCGCGGATGCCCGCCACGCTGAGCGGGCCAGCCGACAGTGCCTCGGACACCAGCAGGTACAGGCGCGACATGTGGATGCCGCGCTTCTCCGGCCTGGTGAGGTTCACGAAGGCACCGACGCGGGCACCCGTGGAACGCACGTCGCCATCGCCAGCATCGAACGCGACCGGCATTTCCATGCCATCCATGCCGACCCAGTCGAGCGTGCCAATGGCCAGGGCGTGCTCCTGCGACGCAACGTCGGGCAGCAGGCGGGTCGGGGAATCTTGGATGTACATCGGGGGTTCCTTGGGACTTAAGGTCGTTTCCGGCCGTTCGCCCCGAGATGGGGGCCATGGCCAATGGCTCAATGGTGTGTGCCCGGAAACGCTGCGTTCAGCCCAACCGGCCTGCCTGCCGCGCCGCGCGCCAGGCGCGGAAGGCGGTGGCAGGGCCGGTACGGGCCTGGCGCTTGTGTAATTCGGCGAAGGGCTCAGGCGCGCGCGCGGCGCCCCGCGCCGTGGCAAGCGCCGTACGGCCCTCCAGGCCCCGGAAGGTGGACAGGGGCTGCCCCTTGCCCAGCGCGGCGCTCAGGCCGGCTGCCAGGTCGCCCAGCTGCGCCTTGATGGCCTCGCGGCGGGCCGGGGAATCGTCCTTCAGCTGCCCGCGGCTCAGGCCGTGCCGGGCCAGGCGTGACATAGGCAGCGGCAAGCGCTCACGGTCGGCATCGAACTCCAGCCGCGAAAGGGCGAAGACCAGGTGCGACAACGTGGCGATGTCGGCGGCGGCCTCGCTGGGTGCCTCCGGACCAAACCACCAGGCGTTCTCCAGTGCGGCCAGTGCGCCGTGCATATTGCGCGAGGCGACGACCTGCGCGGCGAAATCCGACGGCGTGCCCTGCTCCAGTTGGGCCATGGCCGCGAGTACGGGGGCAATCCAGAGCTGCGGCGTGACGATCTTCGCCCGCTCGCTCGTGAACAGGGCCTTGGTCAGGGGATGACGGCCGCCGCTGGCACCGGCACCGGAGAGTTCCTCCGCCCACCACTGAAGCTTCGCGGCAGCCACCTGAGGCTCGCGAATGCCGTAGGCCGAGGAGATCAGCTCTTGTTCGAACGCCGCGAGCGCCACGCGCTCATCGCGCACGGCCGGGTCGATGAAGCCCAGCGCCACGCGCTGCTGCGGCTGCACCGCCAGCCATTTGTCGATATAGCTTTGGGTCGCGCCATCGCTCATGCCGGCACCTCGCCCACGCCCAGCAACGCAGCCAGGTCATGCGGGTGGTCGACCACGACATCGGCCCCCCACGCGTCCGGGTCGCCGCCATCAAGGTAACCCCAGCGCACGGCCACGGTGAACAGGCCCGCCGCGTGACCCGCCACGATGTCGCGTCGGTCATCGCCCACGAAAACGGAACGTGCCGGGGCGCACCCGGCGGTCTCGCACGCCAGCAGCACAGGCGCAGGGCCGGGCTTCTTTACCGGCAAGGTATCGCCCGAGACCACAGCGGCCGGCTGCCAGTGCGGCACGGCCTGCGGCAGCAACGCATCGGTGAGAAAGCCCGGCTTGTTCGTGACGATGCCCCAGCGGATGCCTGCGCCAACCAGCCCGGCAATCATCGGTTCGATACCCGCGAACGGCACCGTGTGTGCAGCCATGTTCGCCTCATACAAGGCGAGATAGCGCGGCACCAGCGCGAGGACGCCGGCGTCATCCCGATGTGGGAAACCCACGCTGATGATGGCACGCGAACCACGCGACACGACCGGGCGCACCGCTTCGTACGCCGGCGGTTCGACGCCCTGCTCCGCGCACAACAGACGCAGGGCGTGGTCGAGATCCAGCCCGCTGTCGAGCAGAGTGCCATCGAGGTCGAAGAAGACCCCTTCGGGCTTGAAGGGCAGCTTGCTCACGCCGGCTTCCTTGCCGACAGCACGTAGTTCAATGCCGTGTTACGGGTGAGGCTCGCGTTGCGGGTGAGCGGGTTATAGGCGAGGCCCGAGATGTCTTCGAGTTCCAGCCCGACGTGGCGCAACATGGTCGCGACTTCCGAGGGCTTCAGGAACTGCGCGTAGTGGTGCGTGCCACGCGGCAGCAGGCGCATTACGTACTCGGCGCCGACGATCGCTGCACCGAACGCGGCTGGCGTGCGGTTCAACGTGGACAGGAACAGCTGGCCGCCCGGCTTGAGCATGGCCGCAAGGTCGCGGATCAGCACGAACGGATCGGGCACATGCTCGATCATTTCCATGCAGCACACGACGTCGAACGACTCGCCCTCGGCAGCGGCGAGTTCTTCAGACGACTGCACGCGGTAATCCACCTGCAGGTTCGATTCGAACAGGTGCAGCTTCGCGATCTCGATCAGCTTGGCGCCGAGATCGATGGCGGTGACGTTGGCGCCAGCGCGGGCCAGGGCCTCGCTGAGCAGACCGCCGCCGCAGCCCACGTCGACCACCTTCGCGCCGCGCAGGTTGGCGCGGCCGGCGACGTACGCCGAGCGCACCGGGTTCAGGTCATGCAGCGGGCGGGATTCGCCATCGGGATCCCACCAGCGTGCGGCGAGCTTTTCAAAGCGCGCGATTTCTTCCGCGCTGACGTTGGCGTTGGTTTGCATCGTGGTTGCCTCAGGGGAAACGGCGCACGCGCCACTCGTGGACGGTAAGCGTGGACGAGCCGGAAACATGCAGCGGATCGCCATGGGCGATCTGCGTGGCGGTTTCCAGATCGGCCGCGCGCAATAGGTAGGCACCGCCGGCACCATCGGTAAACGGGCCGGTCATCTCAAGCAGGCCACGCTCGATCAGGCTGTCAAGGAACACCATGTGCTCCTGAGCCGCCGAGGCCTGGAACCCGGGGTTACGCATGGCCATCACCAGGTAGAGGTGGGCAGTATCGTTCACGGGGTGTCCTCGGCAGTATCCTCGGCCGCGATGCGCTCGCGCCAGCCGCGAGCTTTGTCGCGGATGGCTTCGACATCGATCCCTACCAGGGTCTTGTCGGCGAGCTTGCGCTTGCCATCAATCCATACATCGCTGACCTGGTGGCGGCCCGTGGCGTACACCAGCTGGGATGCCACGTGGTACAGCGGCTGCGTTTCAAGATCATCCAGACGCACAGCAGCCAGGTCGGCCCGCTTGCCCGGCTCGATCGAACCGATTTTTTCGCCCAGGCCAATGGCCTTCGCGCCGTTCAACGTCGCGGCACGCAGTGCGCTCGCGGCGTCGAACGCGGCGGCATCGCCAGCCACGGCTTTCGCCAGCATGGCGGCGGTGCGCATCTCGCCGAACATATCGAGATCGTTGTTGGAAGCGCAGCCATCGGTGCCGATCGCGACGTTCACGCCAGCGGTGCGCAGTTTCTCGGCTGGGCAGAAGCCCGAGGCGAGCTTCAGGTTCGATTCCGGGCAATGCACCACCGAAACGCCGGCCGCTGCGCACGCCGCGATCTCGCCATCGGTCAGCTGGGTCATGTGCACCGCGATAAGGCGCTCGTTGACCAGGCCCAGCTTCTGCAGGCGCTGGAACGGACGCATGCCATCGCGCGCCTTCCCTTCTTCCACTTCCTGCGCCGTCTCGTGCGTGTGCAAGTGCACCGGAATATCGAGTTGTTCGGAGAGCATGCGGATGCGCTCGAAGTTCTCATCCGAGACCGTGTAGGGCGCGTGCGGCGCGAACGCGGTGGTGAGCAGTGGTTCGCCGCGCAGGCTGTCGTGCACTTCCTCAGCCCGCAGGAAGTATTCATCCGAGGTCTTCGCCCACGGCGTGGGGAAATCGATGACCGGCAGGCCAATGACCGCGCGAAAACCCATCTGGCGGTAGGTCGCTGCGATCACATCGGGGAAAAAGTAGTTCTCGTTGGCGCAGGTGGTACCACCGCGGATCATCTCGGCAACGGCCAGTTCCACGCCATCGCGGATGAAGTCCGGGCCCATCACGCGGCCCTCGGCCGGCCAGATGTGTTCCTGCAGCCACACCATCAGCGGCAGGTCGTCGGCCAGGCCACGCAGCAGGGTCATGGGGTTGTGCGTGTGCGCGTTGACCAGGCCCGGGATCAGGGCGTGCTCAGCCAGCGATACGCGTTCGCGCGGATTGTAGTGCTTGCGCGCCTCATCGGCCGGCAGGATCTCGATGATCTCTCCACCGTCGATCGCCACGGCGTGGTCGTCGTACACCACACCGTGCGGTTCCACGGGAACCACCCAGCGGGCTTCGATCAGGAGGTCGATCTCTCGGATGTCATCGGAACTCATGCATGCCTCTCGAAAAGGGTTACCACGGCGATTTCCCTGCGCCTGATAAGCGAACGGCACGGCGCCCGGGGGGCGGCCGTGCCGTCGCGTTGGGTCGAGCGAAGCCGCCTTACTTGACGCGGCTGTCGTACTCGCCCGTGCGGGTATCGACCTTGATGATTTCGTCCTGGTTGACGAACAACGGCACGCGGACCACGGCACCGGTCTCTAGCGTGGCCGGCTTGCCGCCACCGCCCGAGGTATCGCCACGGACGCCCGGATCGGTTTCGACGATCTTCAGCTCAACGAACTTCGGCGCCTGCACGGCGATGATCTGGGTTTCGTTGAAGATGGTGATGACGCACTGCTCGTCGCCCTTCAGCCACTTCCAGGCATCGCCCATGGCGGCCAGGTTGGCCCGGTACTGCTCGAAGGTCTCCGAGTGCATGAAGATCCACTCGCGGTCATCGCCGGTGCCTTCGATGTACGAGAAGCTGGCATCGGTATCGGTGGCGTTCGCCTCTTCGTACGAATCGCTCGACTTGAGGGTCAGCTCGGTGGTGCGGCCGTCCTTCAGGTTGCGAACGCGGATGCGCGTGAACGCCTGGCCCTTGCCCGGCTTGATGAAGTCCGCTTCGGTGATGACCCAGGGATCGCCGTTGTGCAGGATCTTCTTGCCCGTTTTGACGTCATTGAGGCCAAGGCTTGCCATGTGTTGCATGCTCCAGAGGTGAATCCGCCCGCCGGGCGGCTAAAATAGGGGTCTGTTACGGGCACCAAGGCCCGCCCCAAGGCCCACCATGATAACCGCAAGCCCCACTCCCCGCCTACCGACGCCAGCCCAGGGCTGGCGCGAGGCCTGGCGGGAGGCCATTACCGATGCCGGGGAACTCCTCCGGGCCGTCGGCCTGGGCCACCGCGCCGACCTGCTCCCGCCCGATGACGCGGGCTTCCCGCTGCGGGTGCCGCGCGGATTCGTGGCGCGCATGCGCCAGGGCGACCCGGCCGATCCGCTGCTCCTGCAGGTGCTGCCCCGGGCCGCCGAGCACGCGCAGGCAGCCGGCTATAGCGTGGACGCCGTGGGCGACATGGCCGCCAAGGCCGGCCATGGGCTACTGCACAAGTACGATGGCCGCGCCCTGCTGATCGCCAGCGGCTCCTGCGCGGTGAACTGCCGCTACTGCTTTCGCCGCCACTTCCCCTACGGCGAGGAAATCGCCGCGGCCGCCCAGTGGCGCGAAGCACTGGCCCATGTCGCCGCCGACACCTCGATCCGGGAAGTCATCCTGTCCGGTGGCGACCCGCTCTCGCTGGCTACCCACAAGCTCGACGAGCTCACCCGCGGCCTCGCCGGCATGCCCCACGTGATCCGGCTGCGCATCCACACCCGGCTGCCGGTCGTGCTGCCCGAGCGGATCGACGATGCGTTCGTGGCCTGGCTGGCGGCGCTGCCCGTGCAGAAGGTCGTGGTGCTCCACGCCAACCATGCCAACGAGTTCGATGCCACGGTCGACGCCGCGTGCGCTCGCCTGCGCGAGGCGGGGGCCACCCTGCTCAATCAGTCCGTGCTGCTGCGGGGGGTCAACGACGACGCGGACGCCCTTACGGCGCTTTGCGAGCGGTCGTTCGCCGCAGGCGTGCTGCCCTACTACCTGCACCAGCTCGACAAGGTGACTGGCGCCGCCCACTTCGAAGTGCCGGATGAGCAGGCCCTGGCCCTGGTGGAGACGCTGCGCGCACGCTTACCTGGGTACCTTGTCCCAAAACTCGTTCGTGAATTGCCCGGCGACCCCTCAAAGCGTCCCATTGCCGATTTCGCGCGCTAGTATGGTGCCATCCGGCCGGCACCAGCCCGGCGGGACCGCGAGACAGGGGGAGCATGCCGGTACATGGCGTGCTGGGTGGAACTGCGGTAACCAAGAAGAAACATGAAACACGACAACGTCATTCGCGTCCTCTTTATCGAAGCATCGGTGGAAGAGGCGGAACTACTGATCAATGTCCTGCGCAACGGCGGTATCGCCGTGCGCGCGTCGCGCGCCACAAGCGCCGATGAGATCCAGGCCTGCCTCGACGAACAGGTGCCCGACCTGGTGCTGATGAACCCGGCGGTGCCGGGCATCGAAGCCGCCGGGGTCCTTCGCCAGCTCGACGCCAGCGGCCGCGACCTGGCCGCCATTGCCGTGCTTGAGCACCTGGACGACGACGAGGTCTCCGACCTCCTCGCCGGCGGCGTGCGCGGCGTAGCACTGCGCAAGCGCCACGACCAGATCCTGGCCACGGTGCATCGCGAGTTCCAGTCGCTATCCATGCGCCGCCAGGTCCGCCGCCTGGAAACCGCCCTGCGCGAAACCGAGCGCCGCTGCGATTCGCTGCTGGATTCATCCCGTGATGCCATCGCTTACGTGCACGAGGGCATGCATGTCCGCGTAAACCAGGCGTACCTCGAGGCGTTCGGGTTCAACGAATACGACGACATCATCGGCCTGCCGATCCTTGACCTGATCTCCGGCACCCACGCGGATGACTTCAAGAACGCGCTGCGCGCCGTATCGAAGGGGGAAAAGACCCCGCCGCCGATGGACCTGCTCGCCCGCCGCGACGACAGCAGTACGTTCAAGGCCGTGGCGGATTTTGCCCAGGCCACCTTCGAAGGCGAGGCCTGCCTGCAAATCGTGTTCCGCCAGCAGACCGTGGACCCGGCGCTGGTGGCCCAGCTTTACCAGGATCCCGTCACTGGGCTGTTCAACCGCGCACGCACGCTCGAGCATATCGACGAGGCCGTGGCCGCGGCTGCGGCCGGCCGCGCGGGTCAGGCGGTACTCCTGATCGAGCCGGATAACTGGAAGGAACTGGTCGCCAGCGCGGGTATCGCCAACGCCGACCAGGTGCTGGCGAACCTGGCGACGCGGATCAAGGAAGCGCTTGATGATGAGGACGTGCCTGGCGTACTGGGTGACCACACGTTCGGCATCGTTCTGGCGCCGCGCGGCGACCTGGAGCACGCCGCCCTTACCGAACGCCTGCGCGCCAGCATTTCCGATGCGATTGTCGATGCGGGTACGCGCTCACTGACCGTGACGGTCACTGTGGGCGGCACCCTGCTGGCCGAGAAGAACGCCAACGCCGAAACCGTGCTTGACCAGGCCAGCGCCGCGCTGCGCAACGCGCAGAACCAGGGCGGCAACCGGGTGGAGCTGCACGATCCGGCCGCGCGTGAAAAAGCGGACGCCGAGCGCGAGCAGTACTGGCTGGACCTGGTTCGCGAAGCGCTCGCCCAGGATGGCCTGCGCCTGTACCACCAGCAGATCATCAGCCTGCAGGATGCCGCGGGCGAGTATTACGACATCCTGGTCCGCATGCGCGGGCCCAAGGGCGATGTACTGCCGTCGTATTTCTTCCCCGTGGCGGAGCGCAATGGCCTGCTGCCGGCGATCGACCGCTGGGTGCTGGGCCATGCCATCGACGCCCTCGCCCACCGCGAGAACGATGGCCTGACCACCACGTACTTCGTGAAGATTACCGCGCAATCGCTGGAAGACCCTGACCTGCTGCCCTGGCTCAAGCGCCGCCTCGAAACGGCCAAGCTACGCCGCAGCCAGCTGGTCATTGCCATGCCGGAATCGAAGGTACTCACCATGCTGCGCAAGGCCCAGGAGTTCTCCGTGGGCTGGCGTCAGTCGGGCGGCAAGTTCGCCATCGAGCAGTTCGGCTCGGGCCTGAACTCGTTCCAGATGCTGACCCATGTCGAGGCCGATTTCCTGAAGATCGACCGCAGCTACATGACCGACCTGCCGCAGCACCCGGAAAACCAGAAGCGTATTTCGGATATCTGCAAGGAAGGCCATGCCACCGGCAAGCAGACCGTGGCGGAATGGGTGGAGGATGCGGTGAGCACCTCGCTCCTGTTCGCCTGTGGCGTCGACTTCGTGCAGGGCAATTTCCTGCAGGAGCCGGCGAAGGTGCTGGCTGAGGAATACCTGCCCGTTTAACAACGGGCACTGACGGACACAAAAAAGCCCGCGATCGCTCGCGGGCTTTTTTGTATGCCTTGCGGCAGCCGATTACTCGGCGGCAGCGGCAGCGGCAGCCTTCTTCGCGACCTTGGCGGCAGCGGCGGCGGCCACGTCTTCCTTGATGCGGGCAGCCTTGCCTTCCAGGCCACGCAGGTAGTACAGCTTGGCGCCGCGGACCTTACCCTTACGCTTCACTTCGACCGAGTCGATAGCGGCGCTGTGGGACTGGAACACGCGCTCGACGCCCGTGCCGTGCGAAATCTTGCGGACGGTGAAGGCGGAGTGCAGGCCACGGCTACGCTTGGCGATGACGATACCCTCGAACGCCTGGACGCGCTCGCGGTTACCTTCCTTGACCTTGACGTTCACGACCACGGTGTCGCCAGGGCCGAAATCCGGCAGCTGGCGGGTGATCTGCTCGGCTTCGAACTGTTGGAGAAGTTTGTTCATGGCACACACCTGTCAATTTTTGTTACGGCGGTCGTCGCCGGCCGCACCGTTTGGCCGTGCATATTCACGGCGGAATTCATCCAGCAAAACCCTGGATTCATCATCCAGGACAAGCTGCGTTAGCAAATCCGGCCGGCGCAGCCAGGTTCGACCTAGCGACTGCTTCCTGCGCCAGCGGCGAATGGCCGCGTGATCGCCTGAGAGCAAAACCTCCGGCACGCCACCCCACGCATCGTGATGCACGGGGCGGGTGTAGTGCGGGCAATCCAGCAGACCGTCCGAGAACGAATCCTGCTGATGGGACTGTGCATCGTTCAACGCACCTTCCTGCAGACGACCCACCGCATCGATAACCACCGCTGCGCCAAGCTCGCCGCCAGACAGCACATAATCGCCGATTGAGAGCTCTTCGTCGACCTCGTGCTGGACCAGCCGCTCGTCCACACCTTCATAACGTCCACAGATCAGGGCAATTCGCGGCATATTTGCCAGCGCTTCCACCCGTTTCTGCGTCAGCCGCGCACCTTGCGGGCTGAGGTAAATCACGTGCACCGGCTCCGGTGCCGCTTCGCGAATGGCCGCCAGGGCCGCCCGCAGGGGTTCGATCAACATCACCATGCCTGGCCCACCGCCAAAGGGGCGGCCATCCACGGTGCGATAATTATCGGTGGCGAAATCGCGCGGGTTCCAGGTTTCCACCTGGAGCAGCTCGCGCTGCTGCGCCCTTCCTACCACCCCGATACCGGCCGACTGACGGACGAAATCGGGAAACAGCGTTACCACGTCGATGCGCATGATCTTCGGATACCGCTGTTCAGAACTCGGGGTCCCAGTCCACCACGATGCGGCCGGCGTCGACATCGACTGACTGCACGTAGGGGCCCTGGACGAACGGGACCAGACGCTCCTTTTCGCCATCCTTCACCACCATGACATCGTTGGCGCCGGTGGAGAAAAGGTGACTTACCTTGCCGAGGGAGACAGATTCCGTGGTAACCACCTCGAGACCCTCGAGATCGAACCAGTAGAACTCACCCGGCGCGGCGGGCGGAAACACATCGCGCGAGACCGTAATCTCGCAACCGATGAGCGTTGCCGCCTGGTCGCGATCCTCGATACCCGGCAGGGAGGCAACGATGCCCTTGCCCTGCGCGCGACCGCGGATACCGCTCATCTCCCGTTCCACGCCCGGCGCGGTCAGCAGCCAGGGCTGGTACCGGAAGATCTGGAGGCGGGGCTCGGTCCAGCTTTCGAGCTTGACCTCACCCTGCACACCGTGGAGCCCGACAATGCGCCCTACGCGGACGCGCCGAACAGGCTCCGTCGCCATCAGGCAGCCAGCTTGCCGGCTTCCTTGACGAGCGCGCGGACCTTATCGGTCAGCTGGGCACCCTTGGCCACCCAGGCCTGGACCTTGGTGACGTCGAGCTCGAGACGCTTATCAGCGCCCGATGCGACCGGGTTGTAGTAGCCAACGCGCTCGATGTTACGACCGTCGCGCGGGCTGCGCTGGTCGGTCACAACGATGTGATAAAACGGACGGCCCTTGGCGCCACCGCGCGAAAGACGAATCTTGACCATAAGTTACGTGCTCCAGAGTGCCGGATGCCGGCAAGGCGCGCGCGAGAAGCGGGCGCGGTAAAGCCGGACATTTTAGCCAAAGTTTTCAGAAATGGAAGTACCTGCGGGTACTTCCGTGGCCCAAAGGCCGGTTTAGCGCGGCGGCATCATCCCACCCATGCCGCCCATGCCCTTCATCGCGCCACGCATCTGGCGCATAAGGCCCTTGCTGCCGCCCTTGGACAGCTTGGACATCATCTTTTCCATCTGCATGAACTGCTTCAGCAGGCGGTTCACATCGGCCGGCTGCGTGCCCGAGCCACGCGCGACGCGGGCCTTGCGCGAGCCGTTCAGGAGATCCGGGTGACGGCGCTCCTTCTTGGTCATGGAGCCGATGATGGCGACCATTTTCTTCAGTTCGCCGTCGTTGACCTTCGATTTCACGTTCTCAGGCAGGCTGGAGACGCCGGGTAGCTTGTCCATCAGGCCAGCCAGGCCGCCCATATTGTTCATCTGCTCGAGCTGGTCGCGCATATCGTTGAGATCGAAGCGCTTGCCCTTCATGACCTTCTCGGCCAGCTTCTGGGCTTTCTCGTGATCGACCTTGCGCTCGACCTCTTCCACCAGCGAGAGCACGTCGCCCATGCCGAGGATGCGCTGGGCAACGCGATCCGGATGGAACGGCTCAAGGGCATCGGACTTTTCGCCGGCGCCAAGGAACTTGATGGGCCGGCCGGTGACATAGCGCACCGACAGCGCGGCACCGCCACGGGCGTCACCATCCGTCTTGGTCAGCACCACACCGGTAAGCGGCAGCGCATCGGAGAACGCCTTGGCGACGTTCGCCGCATCCTGGCCGGTCATCGAATCGACGACGAACAGGGTTTCAATGGGGTTGATGGCGCCGTGGAGGGCCTTGATCTCCTCCATCATCGCTTCATCGACATGCAGGCGGCCGGCGGTATCCACCAGCAGCACGTCGATCACCTCGCGGCGAGCGGCGGCCACGGCGGCCTTGGCGATATCCACCGGGTTCTGGCCGGCTTCGGACGGGAAGAACGAGACATCGACCTGCGAGGCGAGCGTGCGCAGCTGTTCAATAGCGGCCGGACGGTAGACGTCGCAGCTGACCACCATCACGCGCTTCTTCTTGCGCTCCTTGAGGAAGCGGGCAAGCTTGCCAACGGTGGTGGTCTTGCCCGCGCCCTGCAGGCCGGCCATGAGGACCACGGCGGGCGGCTGCGTGGCGAGGTTCAGCTCGCTGTTGGCAGCGCCCATGACGGCGGTCAGCTCGTCGCTGACGACCTTCACCAGGGCCTGGCCCGGCGACAGGCTCTTCATCACTTCCTGGCCAACGGCGCGCACCTTCACACGCTCGACCAGCGCCTTCACCACCGGCAAGGCAACGTCGGCCTCGAGCAAGGCGATACGTACTTCGCGCAGGGTCTCGCGGATGTTTTCTTCAGTCAGCCGGCCGCGACCACGCAGGCGGTTGACGGTGTCGGAGAGGCGTTGGCTGAGCGATTCAAACATGGCGAGAGCCGTCGGGGATGCCGTAAACGACCGATTATAGCCGGTAACCGCTGCGCAGGAGCGGCGCAGGCAAATGCCACTGTGTCGCATTCCGCTCCCCTACCCCGCTATGCCACACTGCGCGTCCATGATCGTCACCCTTTCGCTGGTCGCCATTCTCTTTTACCTGTCTGCCGCCGGCGTCCTCGCCAGGCCGCTGGTGACGGGCGGGCAACCGTTGGCCCGCTGGGGCATGGCACTCGCGCTGGTGGCCGCGCTTGCCCATGCCGGGGCGCTGCTCGGCGCTCACCGTGGCACGCTCGATCTGCACTTCTTCGCCGCGCTCTCACTGGTGGCGTGGATCGCCTCGGCGCTCACCCTGGTGGTGAACGTCTCCCGGGCGGTTGCGGGCCTGGGCATCCTGATTTTCCCGCTATCGGCGGCCTTCCTGGCGATCGATGCCTTCCTCGCTCCGCGCACCGCGCCGATGGCGATGACCTGGCAGATCGAGATGCATGTGACGATCGCCGTGTTCGCGTTCGGCTTTCTCTCCCTGGCGGCTGCCCTCGCCATCCTGCTTGCCATCCAGGAGCGCGCCTTGCGGCGCAGCCGGTTTGGGCACTGGGTGCGCGCCCTGCCCCCGCTGACACTGACCGAGGTGCTGCTGTTCCGCCTGATCGCCGTCGGTTTCGTGCTGCTTACCCTCACCCTGGTCACGGGCGCGCTATTCGTCGGCGACCTGTTCAGCCAGCACCTGGTGCACAAGACGGTGCTGTCGATCGTGGCCTGGGTGGTGTTCGGGGTGTTGCTGTGGGGCCGCTGGCGTCATGGCTGGCGCGGCATCCGCGCGGTGAACCTGACGCTGACCGGCATGGGGATCCTGCTGCTGGCATTTTTCGGCACGAAGCTGGTGCTTGAGCTGATCCTGCATCGCACGGCCTGAGAGAACGGCGTCACCGCTTCGTTGGGTTTTCGCGCGCAAGCGCGCTCCTACACCAGCAGTCACGTGGCCGATCGTTACTCCCTGGACGCATCGATCGCCTGGGAAAGGCGCTCCACCCCGATGACTTCCATATCGCCCACGCGGCCGCGCTTGGGTGCATTCGCAGCGGGCACGACGGCACGGCGGAAGCCATGCGTGGCGGCTTCTTTCAGTCGCTCTTCCCCGTTTGGCACGGGGCGGATTTCGCCCGACAGGCCCACCTCGCCGAAGGCGATGGTTTTCTCCGGCAGCGGCCGATCGCGCAGGCTCGAGAGCACCGCCATCAGCACGGGCACATCCGAAGCAGTCTCCTGCACGCGGATGCCGCCGACGACGTTCACGAACACGTCCTGGTCGTAGGCCGCAACACCACCATGCCGGTGGAGCACCGCAAGCAGCATGGCAAGGCGATTCTGCTCCAGACCCAGCACCACGCGGCGCGGATTACCCAACGACGATTGATCCACCAGCGCCTGCACCTCGACCAGCAACGGGCGAGTGCCCTCACGGGTCACCATCACCGCACTGCCCGGGGTCGGCCCGGCATGCGCGGAAAGGAAGATCGCCGACGGGTTCGGCACTTCGCGCAGGCCCTTTTCCGACATGGCGAACACACCCAGCTCGTTCACCGCACCAAAGCGGTTCTTGAAAGCACGCAGCACGCGGAATCGGCTGCCGGATTCGCCTTCGAAATACAGCACCGCATCGACCATGTGTTCGAGCACGCGGGGCCCCGCGATGCCGCCCTCCTTCGTCACGTGGCCCACGAGGAACACGGAGGTACCGGTCTCCTTGGCGAAGCGGGTGAGCTTGGCGGCCGATTCGCGCACCTGGCTTACCGAACCCGGTGCCGCGGTAAGCATCTCGGTCCAGATGGTCTGGATGGAATCGATAACCAGCACGCGCGGCCGCGCCGCGGCGGCCTGCTCAAGGATGCGCTCAATGCAGGTTTCGGCGAGCGCATGCAGCGGCGCGAGCGGCAGATCGAGCCGCTGTGCGCGGCCAGCCACCTGGGCAAGCGATTCTTCGCCCGTGACGTACAGGCTGGGCAAAACGGCACCCAGGGTGCCGAGCATCTGCAGCAGCAGCGTTGATTTGCCAATGCCTGGGTCGCCACCGATCAACACCACCGAGCCATCGACCAGGCCGCCGCCCAATACCCGGTCGAGCTCGCCGATACCGGTGTTGGTGCGGGCTTCCGCTGTGAGCAGCACCTCGGTGAGCGGCGTGATCTGCGGGGCGCCTGCGGCGTTACCGGCGTAACCGCCACGGCGCGCGCCGGTCGTAGCCACGGCGTTAGGCTTCGCCGCCTGAACGACAAACTCGGAGAGCACGTTCCATTCGCCGCATTCGGCGCACTGGCCCTGCCACTTGCTGTGTTCGGCGCCGCACTGCGTGCAGACGTAGGCGGTCTTGGCCTTGGCCATGTGCTTGGGTTTCCTGGAGAAGCAGGCGGGCTGTATAGCGCACCCGCGTCGCACGGGGCGATATTGGGGCGTTAGCCCTCGTCTTCCACGAAGAGTACGCGACGGGTCATGCCGCAGGTGAGATCGTAGGAGATGGTGCCGGCGGAGGCCGCCACCGTTTCCACCGGTAGGCCCTCGCCCCACAGGGTGACGCGGTCGCCGACACGCGCATCAGGGATGCCGCGCAAATCGAGGGTAATGAGATCCATGGACACACGGCCTACCAGCGGTGCCAGCTTGCCATTCACCAGCACCGGTGTGCCCTGCGCGGCGCTGCGCGGGTAACCGTCGCCGTAGCCGATCGCCGCGACACCTACGGCCATGTCCTCGGGGCAGGTATAGGTCCCGTTGTAACCGACGCGCTCGCCCTTCGCGAGGCGGTTGATCGCGACCAGGCGGGTCGCCAGTGTCATCGCGGGGCGAAAGCCGAAATCCGCTCCGCTGCGGCCTTCCACGACGGACAGGCCATACAGCAGGCCGCCGGTTCGGACCCAGTCGCCGCGCGCATCCGGCCAGCCGAGCACCGCCGCCGAGTTCGACAGGGCGCGCGGGCCGTCCAGACCCTGGGTCGCATCACGGAAGCGCTGGATCTGCGCCGCGGTGTCGTGGCCTTCGAACTCTTCCGACGAGGCAAAATGGGTCATGAGGCCCACTTCAGGTGCGACAGCCGGCATGGCCTTCAGCAGGCCGTGCACCTCACGCGCCCGCGCCGGGGCAAACCCGAGGCGGTGCATGCCGGTATCGACCTTGATCCACACGGTGAGCGCCCCGCGCGCCGGATCGGCCTTGGCGAGCCACGGCAGCTGGGCGTCGTGGTGGATCAACGCTTCCAGCTTCAGGCGCTGCATTTCGGCGATATCGGCGGGGGTATCGGGGCCGGAAAGTACGACGATGCGTTGCCGGTGGCCCGCTGCCCGCAGCCGCAGGCCATCGGCGATCGCTGCAACGGCGAACGCTTCGGCCTCGCTATCGAGCGCGCGTGCCACGCGCTCAAGCCCATGCCCGTAAGCATCCGCCTTGACGACAGCCATCACCCGTGCCCCCGTGGCAAGCGCACGCACGCGGGCAAGGTTATGGCGCAAGGCACCCAGGTGAATGGTGGCGACAGTGGTACGACTCATACGGGACGCGTTCTCTGTAGGAGCGCGCTTGCGCGCGTTTCCCGGCTGGGACAAGCGCCCAAGTGTACCCGCCGCGCCGGGGCACCCGCATGGCACGATGATGGCGGGCGGCGGGAAGCCGCCCGCGCGACGAACTTACTTCGCCAGATCGAAGTGCTCCGACGATACCCAGCCACGGTTGCCGTGCTCGTCTTCCACCTCCCACGCAAGCCCCGATTTCTCGCCGGTTGGATAAACGGTCATGCCGGGATCCAGCGAACGGACGATTTTCGATTTCGGCTGAGCCAGGGCACGCATGGCTGTCGGCTTGCTGATGGTGCCGGACTGGCGCGTGTTTGCCTTCGAGGCGTTGGACGGCAGGCCACCCAACTCGTCGACCAGCTTGGTGTAGGCATCGAGGTAGGCCATGGTGATGACCTGGCCCTGGGTGGTGTTGGCGTATGCGCCAACCGATGCGCCACCCGATGCATCAGAACCCCACAAACTACCCGACGCACCGAACCCAAGATCGTTCTTCTCGCCGTGGCCTTCGGTCATGGCTACTTGCTCGGAGGAGCGCACGTCTGTCACCGTGAGCACGACATCGGCCGTCTTCGAATTGATCGTGATGTTGCTGGCCAGGCGCCCGGCGGTACCGCCCACGAGGCCGCCGACCAGCGCGCCGATCCCGGCTCCGCCGGCATTGCGATTGCTTGCCACCAGATCCGGCACCATCACGTAATCAGCCGCCTTGATCTGCCCCTTGCCCAGGTTCGAACCACCGCGCAGGTCGCCACCCGCCGCAAGCTCGCGCTCACGCATGGCCGCGCCCATGCCCATGCCGCGATCGACCAGCGTGAAGCAGCCCGACTTCTGCACGAATACCTTGATCAGCCTGGTCGGCGAAGGCAGCTGCTGCTGTGTCCACCAGTGCACACCGCCCTCCGGCTCGATCACGGAAATGCTGCCGAGCTTCTTGCCGCACTTGGGAATGGCCTGCACCTTGGCCTCGTGTTCACGCTGCGATTTGGTCACCAACGGGTTCGCCGCGGTGCACGCCGACAGCATGAACGACGCGCCGATGGCCGCCACCGTAATGGCCGCGGTCTTGCTGAAGAATTCCATGAGTAATCCCTGTCCTTGCGCGCCCGGAAGAAAAGGCCTGCCCGGGTTACGGGCGCGTGGACGGACAGGCTGTCGCGAGACCGGGAAATGCTATCGGTCGCTGCGCAAGGACTGGATTAGGAGAACTCCTAAAAGTGCGTACGAATCGCCCACGATGTGTTGTGGGCGCACACCGACAAATCAGGACTTCGTATCAGCGAGTGCCGCATCAATGGCTTTCTGCGCCAGCGGCGCCATGACCTTGTAGCCCGCTGCGTTGGGGTGCAGGCCGTCGTCACTCAGGTCGGCACGCAGCTGCCCGCTCTTATCCAGCATGGCATCGAAGTAATCGATGTAGCCCAGGTGCTCGCGTGTGGTGTAATCGTGAATCCATGCATTCAGCGTGTTGATATCCGCTGGCGGCCGCCGGGTGCTGGAGGTGGCGTCGTGATAGTTGCTGATCGGCAGCAACGTGGCGATGACCACATGGATGCCGTGCGCGCGCGCCAGCTCCGTCATCGACATCAGGTTGTCCTCGATCATCTGCAACGACGAGGGACCCGTATTGCCGGCGATGTCGTTGGTACCGGCAAGAATGACGACCACGGAGGGCTTCAGCGCGATGACATCGGCACGGAAGCGCACCAGCATCTGCGGCGTGGTCTGGCCACTGATACCCCGGTTGATGTAACCCTTGCCTGGAAAGAATTCGCCAATGGGGCGGCCCCAGCCGTCGGTTATCGAATCACCCATGAAGACCACACGTTTCTCCCCCGGCTTCAACGGCGGGTACGTCGCGTTGTCCTTCGCGAAGCGCGCAAGTAACGGCCAGTCGTTCAGGCGCTGCTCGATATCGGCCTTCTGATCGGCGGTGGGGTGCTCGGGAAGCACCTGGCGTTCGTTATTCGTTGCCATGCCAGTAGCCGAAGCCGCCGACAAAGCGATCGCAAGCATGACCTTACGCAGCATGAGTCCCCTCCTCCCTTTCGGCCCGGCGCGGGCTATCCGCCGATACTGAGTGAGGGGCGCCCCGCACGCAACGGGGCGGGGTCACAACTTCGCTACGATAAGCCTCATGACCCGTGTCCTCTTCCTTTGCGGCAAGAACCGCCTGCGCAGCCCTACGGCCGAGCAGGTCTTCGCTACGTGGCCTGGCGTGGACACCGACTCCGCCGGCGTGAACCACGATGCCGATTGCCCGGTGAGCATGGAGCAGGTGCGCTGGGCTGATCTGATCGTGGTAATGGAAAAGGCGCACCTGGCGAAGTTGCGGAAGGGCTTTAAGCAAGGGCTGGGGAGGGCCCGGGTGGTGTGCGTGGGGATTCCGGACGATTACGACTATATGCAGCCGGAGTTGGTGGCGTTGCTTGAGTTGAAGGTGGGGCCGTATTTGCGTTGAGGGGTACGCCTCGCACGGATCGCGCGCAAGCGCGCTCCTACAGGAGCCGGGTGAGCAACGGGATGTACATCCGGGCAAAGCCGATCTAGAGGAAGGCGAGGATCCCGTCGTCTATGGGGTCGTCGAGCAGCACGCGGCGGTCGGCCTCGTAGCGGTGGGTAACGTGCCAGGGGCCGCTCCTGCCCTGCCTGGGTAGCTGGGCCTCACCGCGCATGACGTAGCCGGCGTGCAGTGAATCCATGATGCAGGCATCCGTAGCCTGCCCCGGCGAGGCTGGTGGAACGACAACATGTGCGCCCTGCGCATCCATGGCCTGCAGCAGGCGGCAGACATATTGCGCGGCCAGGTCCACCTTCAGCGTCCATGAGGCATTGATGTAGCCGAACAACACGGCCGCGTTCGGAATGCCTTCGAGTAGGACGCCCTTATAGGTCATGAGGCGTCCCGGGTCACGTGGCTCGCCGTCTACATCCAGCGTCATGCCGCCCAATACCTGGAGCTGGAAGCCGGTCGCGCTGATCACGATGTCCGCATCGAGCGTGGCGCCCGACGCCAGCGTCAACCCGGTGGGGGTGAAGTGAGCCACCGTATCCGTCCAGACCGATGCCTTACCGTCACGCAGGGCATCGAACAGATCGTTATCGGGTACGACGCAAAGCCGCTGTGTCCAGGGTGCGTAGGCAGGCGTGAAATCAGCGAGTGAAGCGGCGCCGTCCAGGCGACGGCGTACGCCGGCCAACAGCAGCGCGCGAATGCGCCTTGGCCAGCGCATGGCGGCTTTGTAGAGGGTCCGCTGGAGCGCGATGTTCCTGCGCCGTGCCAGTGAGTAAACGATCCGCGCCGGCAGCACATGCAGGAGCGCCGTCGAAATGGCATCGCGCGACGGCACGGAAAGCACATAGCCAGGCGAACGCTGCAGCATGGTTACGTGCGCCGCCTTCTGGGCAAGCGCAGGAACAAGCGTGACCGCCGTCGCGCCACTGCCAATGACGACGACGCGCTTTCCCTCCCAGTCCACATCGGCCGGCCAGTGCTGCGGGTGGATGAACTGGCCCTGGTACTCGTGGAGGCCGGCGAACTCGGGGACGTAGCCTTGTTCATAGGCGTAGTAGCCGGTACAGCCGACCAGGAAATCAGCGCGGAATGCATGCGCCTCGCCATCCTCGTCCACCGCCGTCACGGTCCAGCACCTGGCCGATGACGACCACGACGCATGCGTCGTCCGCATGCCGAAACGCACCAGGCGCTCAATGGCGTACTCGCGGGCCGTTTCGTTGATGTACTTGAGGATGGCCGGCCCATCGGCCAGCACCTTCAGCGCGTTCCACGGCCGGAAGCCAAAGCCGAACGTGAACATGTCGGAATCGGAACGCACACCCGGGTAACGGAACAGGTCCCAGGTGCCACCGATCGCGCGCCGCCGTTCCAGGATGCCCACCCGTTTGCCCGGGCAAGCCATGGCCAACCGGCACGCCATGCCGATGCCGGATAGCCCGGCGCCGATGATCAGGACATCGAAGTGCTCGCTGGCCATGCGCACCCCCGTCGATACGACGAGGGTACGCCGATCAATCGAACGTGCCTACGTAGGAATCCGGGGCCCAGTTCTCAAACTTGGTGTAGTGGCCCAGGAAGGCCAGCTTCACCGTATCGGTTGGGCCGTTACGCTGCTTGCCGATGATGATTTCGGCCAGGCCCTTATCGGGCGATTCCTTGTTGTAGTAGTCGTCGCGGTAAATGAACATGATGACGTCTGCGTCCTGCTCGATAGCGCCGGATTCGCGAAGATCCGACATCATCGGACGCTTGTCGGCACGCTGCTCCAGCGAGCGGTTGAGCTGCGACAGTGCGATCACCGGCACATTCAGCTCTTTAGCGAGAGCCTTGAGGCCACGCGATATCTCGGAGATTTCCGTCGCGCGGTTCTCGCTATGACCGGGAATCTGCATGAGCTGCAGGTAGTCGATCACGATCAGGCCCAGGCCATGCTCGCGCTGCAGGCGGCGCGAGCGCGAGCGCATTTCCACCGGCGACATCGCAGGCGTGTCGTCGATGAAGATCTTGGCATCGGAAAGCATGGTGATGGCCGAGGTGACACGCGGCCAGTCCTCCTCAGCCAGATCACCATTGCGCAGATGCTGCGCATGGATGCGGCCCAGCGAGGAAATGAGACGGAACGCCAGCTGGGAGGCCGACATTTCCATGGAGAACACCGCCACCGCCTTCTTCGAGCGCATGGCGGCCGCCTCGGCCAGGTTCAGGGCGAACGCGGTCTTACCCATCGATGGGCGCGCCGCGACGATGATCAGGTCGGAGGGCTGCAGGCCGGCCGTGAGCTCGTCCAGGTCGGTAAAGCCCGTCGAAAGGCCGGTCAGCTGGCCGCGGTTCTCGTAGCGCTCGGTGAGCTGGCGAAACGCGTCGCCCACGGCTTCGCGCATGGACACGATATCTTTCTTGCCACGCGCACCGGATTCCGCGATGCGGAACACGCGCTGCTCGGCAAGCTCCATCACTTCCTGGACGCTCTTGCCCTCGGGGCGGAAGCCATCCTCGGTGATCGCCGTGCCCGCATCGATCAGCTTACGCAACACGGATTTCTCGCGAACGATATCGCCATAGGCAGCAATGTTCGCGGCGCTGGGGGTGGAATTGGCCAGCTCCAGCAGATACGTGGGTCCACCGACCATTTCGTCGAGATCGTTGGACTGGAACCACTCGCCGAGCGTAATGGCATCGCAGGGCATGCCCTTCCCCGCCAGTTCGTTGATCGCCCGCCAGATCATCCGGTGATCCTTGCGGTAGAAATCCTCGTCGGTGAGCTTGTCGGCCACCTTGTCCAGCGAATCCGGCGAGAGCATTAGCCCGCCCAGCACCGCCTGCTCCGCTTCGATGGAGTTGGGCGGGACACGCAGGGCATCGATGGCGGATGGCTCGCGGCGGCGGCGCTCACCGCGCTCACCACGATCGCCGCGGTTGCCGCGCTCGGGATTGAAGGACATGGATTACCTCGTCATGCAGGCGGCGCTCACCCGGGCCCGGGTTGCCGTACAGGCATGATACGCGCAGGGGTCGCACGCGTTGAGAGGATAAGTCTGTGGATAACTTGTGGGAAAGGCCGTAAACGGGTTATTTCGGCGGTTTGCCGTACCGATATTCGCCGATAAGCCAGAATTTCCGCTCGTCCACACCGTGCCGGTGCGCCCGGTAGTCACCGTACTGGGCCTCCACCGAGAACCCCCGCCCGAGATCCACGAGCACGCCAGCATCCACTTCATCGCCAAGCATGGCGCGCCCCTGCACCGGCCGGAAATGCCGGTAGGTCACTTGCCAGGTGACGGGACGGCCCACGTCCACCGTACCGAGCAGCCCCACATAGCGCTCGCGCAGGCCGCTGTTGGGAATACGGAAGGCGACAACCCAGCCGTTGAACGCTCGGGCGGCGCCATACGCCACATTCACCGCGTTACGGCCATTGCCCTGCAGCATCTCCTCGCCCACTCGCGCCGATAGCGGCTTGTAGCCAAACGTCGCGTCCAACAGGTGGTAGCCAAGGCTGAAGTCGGCCGGGTTATTGGCGTAGTCGTGTTGCCGCGCCATTTCCGCCGTCCAGGCCAGCGTGGGACCACCCTGCCCGAGCGCCTGGGTCCCGGTGTAACGCAAACCCAGGGTCTTTACCGAATTCGTGGCGACCGTGTCATTCCGCACGAAGTAGCCATAGGCGGTGACCTTGCCGATCGGCAGCGCCTGGTCGGCATGTAGCAGGTGGGCATTGAGCTTCCAGCGGCGCTGGTCGCGATCGTGAAAATTTGCACCCACCGTCCGGTTCACCCGCCCAAGCCAGTAGTACTCGAGTTGCGCGCCCTGCCAGGCTTTCCAGGTGAGGTGTGCACCATCGAACGACTGCAGGTTCTGCCGCCACGGGTTGTTGCTGAAGAAGCGGCCGTTATCGATGCGGACGTACTGCCGCCCGGCGCGCACGGCGATATCACCCTTCTCGTAGTGGATCCACGCGTTGGTGATGCCCGTGGAGGCAGGATCCGCTTCGGCCGGGTAAGGCGTGATGCGTGCCGACCCATCGTCATACTGGCGGCCGAACAGCGACCAGGTGCGGATACCTTCACCGTAGGCGCTCCAGCCATCGCCGATCGCCCACAGGTAGCCCAGCTGTAGCCGCTGCGTGTTGGCGTGGCCCCGCTTGGGCTTACCGTCGGAATGCAGGTTGCTGTACCGGTAGCGCGTCTCGATATACGGCGCGCTTTCCTGAGGCGCCTCGGCTGCAAACGCCGACATCCCCACCATCGAACTCCCAGCCATGCCCATGCACGACCGCCACCACCACTGCTTCATTACCAACCGACCCTGCTTTGCAACGTAATCGGTAAATGTAGGCAGGCGGGTGTGCAGCGCCAAGGCGGCAGAGCTGCAGGCCTTGCGTGGCGCGGCCTTCGAAATTTGCCCCGTCCTCGCCGGCACAAGCCTGCATGAGAAATGTAGGAGCGGGGGGGGGGGGGGGGGGGGGGGGGGGGGGGCGGCCCCCCCCCGCCCCCCCCCCCCCCCCCCCCGTGTGGTGGGGGGCGGGGGGGGGGGGGGGCGCCCCCCCCCCCCCCCCCCCCCCCCCCCCCCGCTCCTACAAAGGATCAAAAAAAACGGGCGCCCCTGGGGGCGCCCGCTTCGTATCGCTAAAGGTAGTGCGGAGCTTACGCGCCGACGACCTTGACCTTGACCGTCTGCGACACGTCGGCGTGCAGCACGATGGTGACATCGTATTCGCCGGTGTTGCGGAACGGGCCTTCGGCCTGGATGACTTCGCTCTTGTCGACTTCGAAGCCCTTCGCGGTGAGCGCTTCGGCAACGTCACGCGGGGTGACCGAGCCGAACAGCTTGCCTTCCGGCGAAGCGTTCACTTCGATGGTGACTTCAGCGTTTTCGAGCTTGGCAGCGCGGCCTTCGGCGCCCGACAGCTGTTCCTTCGCCTTGGCTTCGTACTCGGCGCGACGCGCTTCGAACGCTTCCAGGTTGGCGGCGGTGGCGCGAGCGGCCTTGCCGGTCGGGAGGAGGAAGTTACGACCGTAACCCGGCTTGACGTTGACCTTGTCGCCGAGGTTGCCGAGGTTCTTCACCTTCTCGAGGAGAATGAGTTCCATGGGGTATTCCTTTCGTTAGCACGGGTGTGGCCCGCGCAGCCAGGACGGTTGTCCGAAATGTGCCTGAAGCGGAAAGCCCTCCCCCATGCGAGGGAGGGCTAACTGATCAGACGTCGTGGTTGTCCGTGTACGGCAGCAGCGACAGGAAGCGGGCGCGCTTGATAGCGGTCGCCAGCTGGCGCTGGTAGCGCGCCTTGGTGCCGGTGATGCGGCTCGGGACGATCTTGCCGTTCTCAGTGATGTACTGGCGCAGGGTGTTGAGATCCTTGTAATCGATCTCCTTCACGCCCTCAGCGGTGAAACGGCAGAACTTACGGCGGCGGAAAAACTTGGACATGTCTGTATTCCCCGATTAATCGTCGCTGTCGCGATCGTTGTCGTTGACGCCACGGTCGTCGCTGTCGTCGTCACGGCGGCCACGCGAACCCTTCTGCTCATCCTTTTCCTTGCTCTTCAGGATGAACGACTGTTCGGTGTCGGCTTCGTCACGACGGATGACCAGGTGGCGCAGGACGGCGTCGTTGAAACGGAAACCCGTCTCGAGCTCGTTCAGGGCGTTCTGCGAAACCTCGATGTTCAGCATCACGTAGTGAGCCTTGGCGAGGTTTTCGATCGGGTAAGCCAGCTGGCGGCGGCCCCAATCTTCCAGACGGTGGATCTTGCCGTTGTCGCCTTCGATCAGCGTCTTGTAACGCTCGATCATGGCCGGCACCTGCTCGCTCTGGTCCGGGTGGACCAGGAACACGACTTCATAATGACGCATGGTGGCTCCTTGTGGATGCACCCCTTGCGGGGATGGCAGCCTCCCGGACGTACGTACCGGTGAGGCAAGAAACCCCTCCGGACGGAGAGGTAGCCGCGCATTTTAAGGAGAAACGGGGAGTTAGGTCAACACAGGGGAAAACACACCCTATGGGCGCGCGCCTGCGCGCGATCCGGCCTGGCCTCAGGAAACGGTAAAGCTCTCGCCGCACCCACATTCCCCGGTGGCATTGGGGTTGTGGAACACGAAAGAGGCATTCAGCCCCTGGCGCTGGAAATCGATGACGGTGCCGTCGACCAGGATGAGGCTTTTGGGGTCGACCACGACCCGGATCCCGTCGATATCGAGCACCTGGTCCTCAGGGCCCACCACACCGGCCAGGTCCACCACGTAGCCGAAACCCGAGCAGCCCATGCGCTTTACCGCGAAGCGGACACCCGCGGCCTCGGGCGCTTTCGCGAGGAAAGCACGCATGCGGTCGGAGGCGGCGGGAGTGATCTGGATGCTCATGAAAGCGTTTTCTTACCGTGGTATACCGGGGAACGGTGCCGTTCACGCGACCGTTACTTTATTATACAGGGTCGCGTTCCTATGCGCCCGATATGCGGCGCCCTTTCTGGAGTTTCAATCGATGACGGTGGTAAGCGTCAAGCAGGCCCTCGCCGGCGGCACGGCCGCGGCGGATCAGGAAGTCACGGTACGTGGCTGGGTGCGCACCCTGCGCGAATCCAAGGGCGGCCTCTCGTTTGTAAACGTGAGCGATGGCTCCTGCTTCGCCCCGATCCAGGTGGTGGCCACCGCCGATCTCGCCAATTACGAGACGGATGTGAAGCATCTCTCGGCCGGCGCTGGCGTCATCGCCACCGGCAAGCTGGTGCCCTCGCAGGGCAAGGGCCAGGCCTTCGAGATCCAGGCCTCGAAGATCGAGGTCACCGGTTTCGTCGAGAACCCGCTCACCTACCCCATCCAGCCCAAGCAGCACTCCATGGAGTTCCTGCGCGAAGTAGCGCACCTGCGCCCGCGCACCAACCTGTTCGGCGCCGTCACCCGCGTGCGCCACACCATGATGATGGCGATCCACCGCATCCTCACGGAACAGGGCTTCTTCTGGATCAATACGCCGATCATCACCACCTCCGATGCCGAAGGCGCCGGTGACATGTTCCGCCTGTCCACGCTGGACCTGGCCAACCTGCCCCGCGACGACAAGGGCGGCATCGACTGGAAGAAGGATTTCTTCGGCCGCGAAGCGTTCCTTACGGTATCCGGCCAGCTCAACGTCGAAGGCTATGCCATGGCGATGAGCAAGGTGTACACCTTCGGCCCCACGTTCCGCGCCGAGAACTCCAACACCACCCGCCACCTGGCGGAATTCTGGATGGTTGAGCCGGAAGTCGCCTTTGCCACGCTCAGCGATATCGCCGACCTGGCCGAGGTATTCCTGAAGGGCATCTTCAAGGCCGTGCTGGATGAGCGCGCGGATGACATGGCGTTCTTCGATGAGCGCGTGATGCCGGGCGCCGTAAAACGCCTCGAAGATTTCATCGCAAAGCCTTTCGAACGCATCGATTACACCGATGCGATCAGCATCCTGCAGAAGTCCGGCAAGACGTTCGAGCACCCGGTCGCCTGGGGCGTGGACCTGCAGACCGAGCACGAACGCTTCCTCGCCGAGGAACATGTGGGCCGTCCCGTGGTCGTCATGAACTACCCGGAAGAGATCAAGGCTTTCTACATGCGCCTGAACGACGATGGCAAAACCGTGGCCGCCATGGACGTGCTGGCCCCGGGCATCGGCGAGATCATCGGCGGTGCCCAGCGCGAAGAGCGCCTGGATTACCTGGACCGCCGCATGGATCAGTTCAAGCTGGATAAGGACACCTACAACTGGTACCGCGACCTGCGCCGCTACGGCACCGTGCCCCACGCCGGCTTCGGCCTGGGCTTCGAGCGCCTGCTGGTGTACGTCTGCGGCCTGGGCAACATCCGCGATGCCATCCCCTACCCCCGTGCGGCAGGGAGCGCCGAGTTCTAATTCACCGAATCGATCATGCCCCGCATACTTACCCGCCTGTTCCCCCTTGCTGTCGCCCTCACCGTGTTGGGCGGCTGCAAGACAATCGTGCCGCCGAACTTCCGGCCGCCGGAAAATCCGTCGGTCACGGTGGATCTCGCCCGCAAGGCGCTCGATAACGCCGATCCGTGCTGCGGCAGCTTCGCCGACCTGTCCTACCAGGACATGCTGCCCTGGCAGCCGAAGCGCTTTGAGCTGACCAAGGAGACGCCGGTTGCCAACCTCAATGGCGATCGCAGCTACTTCCTTGCGTTCCGCCTGCCGCAGGGCGCGCAGACGCCCTACACGATCGCCATGAAATCCGAGCTCAACGGACGCTGGCTCAGCTCGAGCTACCTGTTCGCACCTACCGTGGTGATCCTGGACGACGCGTTCCAGCCGCTGCACGCGGAAGATATCCAGCTGTGCGAATACATCGGCTGGACCAGCGAAACGACGGGCGCGTTTGGCAAGTTCAAGGTGGAAGACGACCGCGCGCGCTACCTGGTGGTGTATTCCTCGGCCAAGCAGCAGAAGGCCCAGACATACTGGGAGCAATCGCCCACCACGTTCTCTGCCGAGGCGCCGATCAAGATGAACTCGGCGGGCAACTTCAAGATCCAGCATGGTCCGGACGGCGTCGTGTACGTCGGCATCGAGAACGACACCTACAAGAGCGCACTGAAGAACGCCGTGTGCGGCCAGGCCGCACCGGGCAATGGCGTGATCAACACCCTGAAGGATGTGGTCAGCACCGATCTGCTCGGCAAGGATGCGCAAAAGAAGGAAAAGGGTAGCTAAGGACCATGGTCGCCGCGGTTTATGTCTACCTCTTGCTCCTTATCGGTGCCGTACTGTTCTTCGTGCTGCATTTCGTATCGCAGTGGCGCTTCTCCAGCCTGCTGAAGAAGCGCTACCCCGATCACTGGAAAACCATTACCGAGGCCGATACCGGGCGCCCGAATGGCATGGCCAACTGGCTGCGCGTGCGCCGGGTGCTTCGCTCCGATGCCCCCGCCCTGTTCAACGATGCCGACCTGAACCGCTGGCAGGCCTGGTGGCGGCGCACGCCGTGGCTGGCCTGGCCGTGCTGGTTTGCCGCGATGGCGATACAGTGGTGGGCGATGAAACAGGGCTGACCGCCCGCCACCCACCAAGGAGCGCCGCATGGATCTTCGCCTCACCGGACGTCACGCACTGGTCTGCGGCGCCTCGCAAGGCATAGGAAGGGCCACGGCGTTCGAGCTGGCCGAGCTCGGCGCCAGCGTTACCCTGCTCTCCCGTTCCGCCGATGCCCTGAAGGCCCTGGCCTCGGAACTACCGGCCGCTCAGGCCGGGCAGAAGCACGACTACCTTGCCGTGGACATGCTCGATACCGAGGCCCTCGCCGCTGCCGTCGGGGCCGTGGTGAGAGACCACGCCGTGCATATCCTGGTGAACAACAGCGGCGGGCCGCCGCCGGGCGCGGTCCACACCGCCGATACCGAAGCGTTCCTCACGGCGTTCCGCCAACACATCGTCAGCGCCCAGGTACTGGCCCAGGCCTGCCTGCCGGGCATGCGCGCCGCGCACTACGGCCGCATCGTCAATGTCATCTCCACCTCGGTGAAGGAACCCATTCCCAACCTGGGCGTCTCCAACACCGTGCGCGCCGCCATGGCGGGCTGGGCAAAGACCCTTTCGGGGGAAGTGGCCCACGATGGCGTCACCGTGAACAACGTACTGCCGGGCTACACGCGCACGCCACGCCTGGATGCGCTGGTCGAATCCAGCGTGAAGGCCGGCCGTGGCCGCGATGAGGTGGAGCGCGGCTTGCTCGCAAGCGTACCCGCGGCGCGCTTTGGCGACCCCGCCGAAGTGGGCGCGGTCATCGCCTTCCTTGCCAGCCCGGCCGCCGGCTATATCAATGGCGTGAGCCTGGCGGTGGATGGCGGGCGCACCCGCAGCCTCAACTAAGGGTGCGCCCATGCTCACGCTCAGCAACCTGATTGATGGCGAGCCAAGGGCCCCACGTAGCGGCCGCTACCTGGATGTGATCGACCCCGCCGTGGGCCAGCCCTATGCCCGCTGCCCGGATTCCGCCGCCGAGGACGTCGCCGATGCGGTGGCGGCGGCATCCCGGGCGCAGTTGCGCTGGTCAACCCTGCCAGCCGACGCCCGCGCCCGCTGCCTGTACCGGTTGGCCGACCTGATCGAAACACGGCTCGAGGCGTTCGCCGCGGCGGAATCGCAGGACAGCGGCAAGCCGCTCGCCCTGGCCCGCGCGCTGGATATTCCCCGCGCCATTGCCAACCTGCGTTTCTTCGCGGCGGCGGCCACCCAGTTCGCCGGCGAGTCGCACGCCATGGAACACGGCGCTATCAATTACACCCTTCGCTTGCCGCTGGGCGTGGTCGGTTGCATCAGCCCATGGAACCTGCCGCTCTATCTGTTCACGTGGAAAGTGGCCCCTGCCCTGGCCGCCGGCAACGCCGTGGTGGCCAAGCCCTCCGAAGTCACCCCGTACACAGCGTGGTTGCTCGGCACGCTGGTGAAGGAGGCGGGCTTTCCCGACGGCATCTTCAATATCGTCCACGGCACCGGCCCCGCCGTCGGCGAAGCCATCGTCGTGCACGATGCCGTGAAAGCGGTGTCGTTCACCGGCAGCACGCGCACCGGCGTGGCGATCGCCTCGGCCGCCGCACCGCGGCTTAAAAAGGTATCGCTCGAGCTGGGTGGCAAGAACCCCGCCATCGTGTTCGATGATTTCGAGTTCAACGACACCACGATGGCCACGATTGTCCGCTCGGGCTTCGCCAACCAGGGCGAGATCTGCCTGTGCGGGTCGCGGCTGCTCGTACAACGCGGCATCTACGAGCGGTTCCGCGAAGCCTATCTCGAACGCGTGCGAGCACTGCGCGTAGGCGATCCGCAGGTGGCGAGCAGCGACCTTGGCGCGCTGGTATCGAAGGCGCACTTCGACAAGGTCATGGGCTGCATCGAGCGCGCCCGTGGCGAAGGCGGCAGCATCCTCGCGGGCGGCGAACAGGTCGCCGTGGGCGGCCGCTGCGCCGGGGGCTGGTTCGTGGCACCCACCGTGATCGAAGGCCTGCCGTTCGATGCCGCGACAAACCAGGAAGAGATCTTCGGGCCGGTCGTGACGCTTATCCCCTTCGATACTGAGGATGAGGCGCTGGCGATCGCGAACGGCACGCCCTACGGGCTGGCCGCTTCGCTGTGGACCCGCGATCTTTCCCGCGCCCACCGTATGGCGGCGAAGCTGGATTTCGGCATCGTGTGGGTGAATTGCTGGATGCTGCGCGACCTGCGCACGCCATTCGGTGGCAGCAAGCAATCGGGCGTGGGCCGCGAAGGCGGCTTCGATGCCATGCGTTTCTTCACTGAAGCAAGGAATGTCTGCATTGACCACGGACTCTGACATCGTCCGCACCGATGGCGCTCCCGCGCCGGTGGGTGCCTATCCCCATGCGCGTCGCGTGGGCAACTTGCTGTTCCTGTCCGGCGTTGGGCCGCGCACCCCAGGCACGAACGCCGTGCCGGGCAACGTGATGGATGCGAATGGCATCCTGGTGGCTTACGACATCGAGGCGCAGTGCCGGCAGGTGTTTGCCAACGTACGTGCCGTGCTTGAGGCGAGCGGCGCGCGCTGGGAGGATCTGGTGGATGTCACCGTGTTCCTCACCCATATGAACCGCGATTTCGCGACCTATAACCGGCTGTACGCAGAAGCGTTCGCGGGCGTGGATGCGTGCCGGACAACGGTCGGCGTCACCGCATTGCCCACGCCCATCGCGATCGAGCTGAAATGCGTGGCAGCGCTACCGGTGTAGGAGCGCGCTTGCGCGATGCGTTTGCTACGGAGAGCTGCAAGCTGGCCGCCTGACGGCGGATCGCGCGCAAGCGCGCTCCTACAAGGTGAGTTCCTTCGCGCCATCGAGGCAGGCCTGGAGCATGTCGCTGATCAGTAGCTGGACGCGGGCGGCCTGCTTGGGCAGGTATTCGAAACTGTCTTCGTCCATGTAGGTGATCTGCGACAGCTCGAGCTGGATGGCGCTGATGCCCTCTTCCGGCTTGCCGTAGTTGCGGGTGATGTAGCCGCCCTTGAACCGGCCATTCACCACGAACGAGTAATCGCTCTGCGCTTCGAGGATGGCGGCGACCTTCGCCTGCAGGGCGCCATGGCAACTGATGCCATCGGCGGTACCCAGGTTGAGGTCCGGTAGTTTGCCGTCGAACAGCATGGGCACATGGCTCCGGATCGAATGCCCATCCCACAACACCACGTGGCCGTGCAGCTTCCGCAGCCGGCTAAGCTCATCCCACAGGGCGCGGTGGTAGGGCTTCCACCAGTGCTTCACCCGGTCGGCGATCTCCTCGGCCTCCGGCTCGGCGCCGCCACGGTAGATGTCGTGGCCATCGAACATGATGGTCGGCACCAGGCCGGTTTCCTTCTTGCCCGGGTAAAGCGCGTGGCCATCGGCCGGGCGGTTCAGGTCCACGACGTAACGCGACACCACCGGGCGGATCACGCTCGCGCCCATGCCCCTGGCGAAGTCATAGAGCTCCGCCACATGCCAGTCCGTGTCAGGCGAACGGCGCGCCGGCCGCTTCATGCGCGCGGCGATCTCATCGGGGATGACGCTGCCGTTGTGCGGCAGGCTGATCAGGAGCGGCGCGGTGCCGCGGTGCAGGGAGTACGGGGTCATGGGCGCAGTGTAATGCTCAACCGGGGACGCGATCACCCATGGTCACCATTTCCTCGGCCGACGTCGGGTGGATGGCCATGGTGGCGTCCAGGTCGCCCTTCGTGGCGCCCATCTTCACGGCCACCGCGAAACCTTGCAGGATTTCGTCCACCCCCGGGCCCAGCATCTGCATGCCCACGATGCGCGACTCCTCGCCCACGCAGATGAGCTTGAAGCGGACATACATAGGCCGGTGGGCCAGCGCCAGTTGCATGGGCACGAAGGTTTGCTTGTACAGGTGTACCTCGTCGCCATAGGCGCTACGGGCCTCCTGCTCGCTCATGCCCACGGTGCCGAGCGGCGGATGCGAGAACACCACGCTGGGTATGTTCTGGTAATCGAGCTTCGAACGCGGGAGGTTACCAAAGAGCCGATCGGCCAGCTTGCGCCCGGCATTGACCGCCACCGGCGTCAGCGCCATGCGCTGGGTGACATCGCCCACGGCGTATACGCCGGGTATGCCGGTTTCCTGGAAATCATCGACCTCGATCTGGCCATCGCTGTTGGTGCCCAGGCCGATGGCGCTAAGGTCCAGTGAGGCGGTATTGCCATGCCGGCCGACCGCCCAGATCAGCAGGTCATATGGGCCGGGCTTCGTACCCTTGTCGCAATCGAGCACCAATGCACCGGGCGTGCCGTGCACCGCGTCGATCTGGCATTCGTAATTGATAACGATACCGTGCTTGGCCATCTCCTCACCGAGCTGGTAAGCCATCTCCTCATCGAACCCGCCCATAAGCCGGTTGCGTACATAGAGATCCACCTCGCTCCCGAGCGCACGCAGTACGCCAGCAAGCTCGACCGCGACATAGCCGCCGCCAACGATCGCGGTGCGCTTGGGGCACGCGCGCAGATCGAAGAAGCCATCGGACGACACGCCCAGGTCAAAGCCGGGCTTGTCCAGCCGGTTAGAGGAAGACCCCGTGGCGATAATGATGTGGGGTGCCGTCAGGATCCGCTCGCCGGCAGCGAGCCGATGCGGCTCGATGAAGCGCGCCGTGGCATGGACAAGGGTCACGTTCCACTTATCCAGCTGCTGCCGGTAGCTACCGTGGATGCGCTCGATGTAAGCCTGCCGCCGGGCGATGAAGCCCGGCCAGTCGAGCTCGCCGGGCTTATCGGTGAAACCGTAGTCGTGCGCGATGTATTGCGCCTCGGCCATCTGTGCGGCGTACCACATCGCTTTCTTCGGCACGCAGCCATGGTTCACGCACAGCCCGCCCAGTTCACGTGGTTCCACCAGGGCGACGTTCGCGCCGTGTTTTGCCGCGCGGATCGCCGATGCCAGGCCACCGGAGCCTCCCCCGATCACGATGAGGTCGAAGGCTTCGTCGGACATGCGTGGCTCCAGTGGGACAAGGGGTGGCGACACCGTAACAAAGTCGTCCTAGCGTTGCGTGTGAATTCGCGGCCCCGTTACAGCCCGAAGCGCGCAGGTGAGTAAGGCGCGGCATCCAGCACCGGTGCGGGGCCAGCCAGCAGCCCCGCGACCAGCTCGCCCGTCGCCGCCGACATGCTGATGCCGAGCATGCCGTGCGCCGTGGCATACACGAGATTCGACCACTGCGAGCTCGGCCCGATGATCGGCACTTCATCCACGCTCATCGGCCGCCAGCCCCACCATGGCGTGACCTCACCCTGCCCTTCGGGTTCGTGCAGGTATTCGGAGGCGCCGCGGCGCAAGGCGTCGATGCGCACCTCGTTCAAGCCCTCGGCAAAGCCCGAGAACTCCATGGTGCTGCCAAGGCGATAGCCGGAAACCCATGGGGTAACGCAGACCGCCGCCTCGCGCAACACGAGCGAGTGCGTGGGCGCGTTCACCGGTGGCCGTTCCCATGTGAGGGAGTAACCCTTGCCAGGCTGCATCGGCAGGCGGATATCGAGCAACTTGCTTACCAGCGGCGACCACGCACCCAACGCCATCACCACGCGGTCACCACTGAACACACCGCCGGTCGTACGCACATGGGTAATACGCGCACCATCGGTCACGAAAGAATCGACGCGCGCACCGGTTTCGATCGCGCCGCCGAGTTCGCGCACGCGGCGAGCGAGTTCGGCCACGTAAAGGTCGGGACGCAGGCGCGCATCACCGGGGTGCAGGAGCCCGCCGACCACGCCATCGCGCAGCGAAGGCTCCAGCGCCAGCACGTCGTCGCCCATGAGCACGCGCACGTCCATGCCCAGGCGGCGCAAGAGCTCCACGTGCGGCCGGTCGTTCTGCAGCGCGCGTTCGTCGCGGTAGACGTACAGCTCGCCCACATCCTCGAACTCGCAAGCCAGCTCATCGGTGGCGATCAGCTCGCCGATCAGCGCGCGCGATCGAGCGAGGATGGCGCCACGCGCCTCACCGGCACGCTGGTAGTCGCGCCACGTGCAACGGCGCGCAAAGCCGAGCAACCAGCGAGCGCGCTCGGGATCGGGAAGTGGATTCACGTACAGCGGCGCGTCCTTGCGCAGCATGGAGCGCAACGCCGTCCCCACCATACCGGGCATGGTCAGCGGCCCGGCATGGCTGGGGGTGATGGTGCCGCAGTTGCCGTGCGAACTGCCGCTGCCAGGCGTGTGCTGTTCGAGCACTCGCACACTGGCGCCAGCTTTGAGCAGGTAAAGCGCACAAGCCAGGCCGACCACGCCCCCGCCCATGATCAGCACATCACTTCGGGATCTATCCATGGCGCCAGTTTAACGGGCGGTCCCCGCCGTGGCGCCCTGTCCAGGAGATAAATTCGCGCAGATTGAGAGGTATTCCACGCAAATCATTGATTTGATACCCTCCCCGTGCCGATCCTGACAGGGGAAACGCCCGATGCAGCCAGTGATACCCACCCTTTCCCCGCTTCGCGCCATCGGGTGCGTAGCGCTGGGCGCCACGCTGGCGCTGCTCGCCGCCTGCGGCAGCAGCCCGCATCGTCCGTCGTCGTCGCAGCGGAACAACCCCGCGTCGGCCGTGCCGCTGGCCAAAAACCTGAACTGGTCGACCAAGCCCGCCGCCGCGCCGCCGGCAGACGCCGCGAACGACGTGCTGTTCCGCGCAATCGGCCTGGTAGGCACCCCGTACCGCTGGGGCGGCAATACCCCCGCCGGCGGCTTCGACTGCAGTGGTCTGGTCAACTACATCTACCTGACTTCCACCGGCCTGCGGCTGCCGCGCACATCGACCGAGATGGCGTCGCTCGACAAGCCAAAGGTGAGCGAATCCGACCTCGAAAGCGGCGACCTGGTCTTCTTCGGCCGTGGTCACGTCACACATGTGGGCGTGTACGTGGGCAAGGGCCGGTTCGTGCATGCGCCCAATTCCGGCGGCACGGTGCGCCTGGATGAGCTCGATGGCGCCTACTGGAAGGAAAACTTTGTCTATGGTCGACGCGTTCTAAACTGAACGAAAGGCAACATAGACCCTGCTTCCGGATAAATTAGATTGCGCGCTATTTAATTGCGTGCTCTACTAGCTTCACGGCCCGGGACGACCCGGTGCTTCCTCCCCTGTCAGCCAGAAAGGAAAGCTTCCATGAGCAACGTGTCGAAAATCGAAAAGGTCCTCTATACCGCCCACGCTGAGGTCGCCGGCGGCCGCGAGGGCCACGTCAAGAGCAACGACGGCCTGATCGACCTGCAGCTGCGCCTGCCGAAGGAAATGGGTGGCAATGGCGGCGGCAGCAATCCGGAACAGCTGTTCGCGGCCGGTTACGCCGCTTGCTTCGAAGGCGCCGTGCGCTTCGTGGCTGGCCAGAAGAAGGTCAAGGTCGACGGCGCGTCGGTGAAGAGCGAAGTCGGCATCGGTCCGCGCCAGGGTTCGGGCTTTGCGATCAACGTGAAGCTGGCCGTGAGCCTGCCGGGCGTGGATGACGCCACCGCCCAGGACATCGTCAAGACCGCCCACGAAGATATCTGCCCGTACTCGCACGCCACCCGCGGCAACATCGATGTGGACGTGAGCGTGAACGGCAAGGCACTCGCCTAAGCCTTCCACCGGATGGGGGCACCACGCCCCCATCTTCCGGCACAGGGAATGTCGCCGGGCGTGGCGCACAGTGCGCCAACGCCACGACACAGGGATGGGGCATGACACCGTTGGACAAGCAGGCCCGCATCGCCGGGCTTTGGTTTCTCGTTGTGATTCTCGCCGCCCCCGTGCGGCTAGTCGTCGTTCCCGATGGGTCGGCGCGTGATGTCATCGAGCACCTCGCACTCTTTCGTGCAGGGATACTGACCGATCTGCTGTCGGGCGTCGCGATGCTGTTCCTGACGTTCTCGCTGCGGCGGCTGCTCATCGGCGTGCACCGCGATATAGCCAATACGCTGGTGATCCTGGGTGGGATTCTTCCGGCGGCCCTCTACGTAGTAAACGTGGGTAACGATGCGGCCGCGATCATCCTTTCGAAGGGCGCGCCCTATCTTGATGCGTTTTCCGAGGCCCAGCGATTCGCCCTTGCTGAACTGTTCCTCCGGCTCCACGATCGCATGGTCGTCGCCGCCGAGCTTTTCTGGGGCCTGTGGCTTCTACCCCTGGCCATGCTGGTATGGCATTCGGGCTTCTTGCCACGCTTGCTTGCAGCCTGGCTTCTGCTCAACGGCATCGCCTACATCGCGCAATGCATCGCAGGGTTCGCATGGCCCTCGTTCGCGCCCACGCTTTCTTCCCTATGCGCCCCCGTACAGTTTGGCGAGATCGCGTTTGCGCTCTGGCTGACCGCCCTGGGCGCCCGCCCCGGTTTCCGCCAGAAGGAGCTCGCGTAATGGCAAGGCTCGAAGACACAAGGGTTCCGGTGCGCTTGCGCCTCGCCGGCCTATGGACATCGCTGATGTTCTGCTACGTGTATGGCGATTACTTCGGCTTGTACGGCAAGGGCAAGTTGCAGGAAATGATCGACGGTAGCTTCGGGCCGCTTGGGCCGACGACTGCAGGCGTGCTAGTCGGCGTAAGCCTGATGATGGCGGTTCCGGCGTTGATGGTGTTCGGCTCGATGGCACTGCCAGCTGGGCTCGGCAAATGGATGAATATCGTGCTCGGCGTGGTTTACGCCGCCATCATGCTGCTCACCATGCCAGGCGCGCCCGCGTTCTACCTGACCTTGGGCGTGATCGAGGTACTGTTGAGCCTTGCCACGGTGGTAACCGCCTGGCGCTGGCCACGGCTCGCCTGACACGAGAGACATCTGTAGGGGTGCGAAAAAAAAGGCGGCCAGATGGCCGCCTTTTTTGTTGCACCGGAAAGCGTGGCGCTTAGTGCGCGCCGTCGCCGTTCGGGTGGGCGTGGCCGTGTGCGATCTCTTCTTCCGACGCATCACGCACCGACTGCACATCGATGTTGAAGGTGAGGGTCTTGCCGGCCATCGGGTGGTTGGTGTCGATATCGACCACGCTAGAACCGACCTTCTGCACGACCACGGCCTGCTGGCCGCCTTCCTTGAGTGACAGAACGGTCGTGTCGCCAGCCTTCAGGCCCTTGCCCTGGTTCGGGAAGTACTTCTTCGGCACGCGCTGGGTGGCGCCTTCGCGACGCTCGCCGTAGCCCTGTTCAGGCGCGATTTCGAGGTCAAACTTGTCACCGGCCGACTTGCCTTCCAGACCCGCTTCCATGCCCGGGATCAGCTGGCCGTGGCCCAGCAGGATCCACAGCGGATCACCGCCCTCGATCGAGCTTTCGACCTTCTCGCCATTGACGGAGAGGGTGTAATGGAACGAGATGACCTTGTCCTTGCCAGCCTGCATGATGGTTTCTACCGGATGAAAACGGGGCATTTTACCGGGCCCCGGGCCCGGCGTCACGCCGCCCCGCTATCCCGGCCAAAGCCCCTGCCCCGGGCCTCGGGACCCAGCCAGGTCAGCACCGCCAGCAGCACGGCGACGGCGGCAATCCAGACTGACATGGCGAAGGCGAAATCGCCCCCACGCTGGTCGGCCAGCCAGGTCTGCGCCGTCGCCGTGATGGCGGCCAGCAGGTTGCCCATCTGGTAGGCGAAACCAGGCAAGGTGCCGCGCACGGCATCCGGGGAAAGCTCGTTGAGGTGGGTGGGCACGACGCCCCAGGCGCCCTGCACCATCACCTGGATAAGGAAGGCGCCCAGGCCCAGCAACAGCAGCGAGCCGCCGTACATCCACAGCGGGATGACCGGGATCGCCAGCAGGGCGGCGATGATGATCGCCTTGCGACGGCCGATTTTTTCGGACATCGAGCCAAACGTGAGTCCGCCTGCCAGGGCGCCAAGGTTCAACAACGCCGTCAGCATGAAGGCCGTCGCTGAGCCCGCCGGGATTTTCAGCGTCTCCTGCACAAAGGTTGGGTACATGTCCTGCGAGCCATGGCTGAACATGTTGAATGCGGCCATCAGCAGCATGAGGTAGACAAAGAGCTTCCAATGCCCGCGCATGGAATCCATGACGCCCTCGCGCGGCTGCTTCTTGCGCTCTTCCCATACCGGGGATTCGGGCACCTTGCGACGGATGTACAGCACCAGCAGGGCTGGCAACGCACCCACGATGAACAGGCCGCGCCAGCCGATGTGATCCACCAGCAACCAGTTGGCCAGCGCCGCGAGGAAGAAGCCGCACGGGTAGCCGCTCTGCAGCAGGCCCGATACGAAGCCGCGCGATTTTGGCGGGATGGACTCCATGGCCAGGGATGCGCCGATGCCCCACTCGCCCCCCATGGCAATGCCGAACAGGAAACGCAGCCCGAGCAGCACGGCCAGGCTGGGTGCGAACGCGCAAGCGATTTCGAGCACGGAGAAAAGCACGATATCGAACATCAAAACCGGGCGGCGGCCGTAGCGATCGGCCAGCCGGCCAAAGATGAGCGCGCCGAGCGGACGCGCCGCGAGGGTCAGGAACAAGCCGTAGGTGACCTCGGCCTTGGGCACGTTGAACTCGTGCGCCACGGCCAGGATGACGAAGGTCAGCAGGAAATAGTCGAAGGCATCGAGGGTCCAGCCCAGGAAACTGGCGATGACCGTGTGCCGCTGGGTGTGGTTCAGTTCGCGCAGCGCGGCAGGCAACGGCATCAGAATTTCCTCAATGACAGACCGCGGCAGAGGCTAGCACAGCGCGAAATACCAACATGGGGCTCACGGCCCCATGACAGGGCGCCGCTACACTTGCCCGTGCTGTCAGCAACGACACCACCACGACCAACGGAGGACGCCATGCAGTTTCCGCGCTTGATCGTTTCGCTCTGCCTCTCCAGCGCGCTCGCCACCGGGACAGCATTTGCCCAGGCCGCGCCGCAGCCGTCGCCACAACCCGCGGCGCATCCGCAGGTGGAGGCCACGGGGCAAAGCCCACATGCTTCCACACCCGGCGCATCGGGTGAATCCAGCGGCGCACCGGCCTTCTCCGACCTCGACAAGGATGGCAAGGGCATTACGCGTAGCCAGATTCCGAAAGATAACGAAGCGCTGAAGCAACTCCGCGCCCACTTTGGCGAAGCCGACCTGGACCACAATGGCCGACTGAACGCCGCCGAATACAATGCCTACGTCAACAAGGGCAGCGCACCGCCACAGAACTGATCGCTCTCAACCTGGCGGGGCATGTCCATGCCCCGCCACACCCATGGATGGCACCCAAACCATGATTCCAGACCGCCACGTGCGGCAACGCATCGCCTCCCGCTTCAGTCGCCGCGGCGATCGCTTCTATATCCACGGCAAACTGGCCACCGATCCGGTGTATTCCGCGTGCGCCGCCGCTATCGCCGGCCGGCGCCTGCCGCTGCTCGATATCGGCTGCGGGCTGGGCCTTCTTGGCCATTACCTGCACGCCATCGATGCGCTGGAAGGTTACGTGGGCCTGGATAACGACCCGCGCAAGATCGCCATGGGTCGCGAAGCCGCGCAGCGCGCCGGCCTCGCGCGCGAATTGACCCTTCGCCAGGATGAGGCGACAGCGCCGCAGGGCCTTCGCGGCCATGTGGCCTTGCTGGATGTCCTGCATTACCTGCCCGAGGATCGCCAGGCGGAACTGCTGGCCAACGCGGTGGACCACCTGGCCGACGACGGCGTGCTGATCCTGCGCAGTGTCATCCGCGATGGCTCGTGGCGTTACCGCGCCACGGTGCTCGAGGAGCGTTTCATCAAGGCCGTGGGCTGGATTCCCGGGGGTGCCCAGTACTTTCCGACCGAGGGCGATATACGCCAGGTGCTGGAGCCGCGCGGCATCCACGTCCGCTTCCGCCCCCTGTTCGGCCACACCCCCTACAACAGCTGGCTGATGACAGCCTCGCGCCATGCGGCCTGAAGATGAACGGGAGCATCGCGCTTACATGGCCAAGAACGGCTGAAACCATGGCGGCGTATGTTGCGCCGCAAAACGTGCTAGAATCGGCGAGTCGTGCCGTCGCTATCGACTCCCTTGCGGAGCTTCGGCGCCGGTCCTGAACCGTAGGACCGCGCCCCTCCCCCACCCCCGAACAGCGCGCACGACACCGGCCAGCCCGTTGCCCTTCTTGGCACGCGCGGCCGCCGAATTCATCGCTCGCGGCGCGGTTCCAGGGAACGCCCGGGCACACAGGAGTCACCCCCAATGTCCTTTGAATCGCTGGGCCTAGCGCCCGCGTTGCTGCGCGCGCTTGCTGAGGCCGGCTACGAGAAGCCGACGCCGATCCAGGCCGCCGCCATTCCCGAGGTCCTCGCGGGCCGCGACCTGATGGCCGCCGCGCAGACCGGCACCGGCAAGACCGCCGCTTTCCTCCTGCCCGTGCTGCACAAGCTGGCCAACACGCCGATGCTCGAGGGCCGCCGCCCCATCCGCGTGCTTATCCTCACCCCCACCCGTGAACTCGCGGCACAGGTGCAGGACAACCTTTCCGACTACGCCAAGTACGTGCGCATCAGCAGCACGGTGATCTTCGGTGGCGTTGGCATGGGCAACCAGCTGCACGCCCTGCGCCGTGGCGTGGAAGTCGTCGTCGCCACCCCGGGCCGTCTCATCGACCACATGATGCAGCGCTCGGTCGACCTTTCGAAGGTCGAAGTGCTTGTGCTCGACGAGGCCGACCGCATGCTCGACATGGGCTTCCTGCCGGCGCTCAAGCGGATCCTCTCCGCCGTGCCGCAGAAGCGCCAGACGCTGCTGTTCTCGGCCACGTTCGCACCGGAAATCAAGGCGCTTGCGCAGCAGTTCATGCGTGAGCCGCGCGAGGTTTCCACGGCTCCGGCCAACACCGTGGCCAACACCGTGACCCACCGCGTACACCCGGTGGATGCGGCGAAGAAGCGCGACCTGCTGCTGCACCTGCTGGCGCAGGACAGCCGCCGCCAGACCCTGGTGTTCAGCCGCACCAAGCACGGCGCCGACAAACTCGTGCGTTTCCTGGAAGCGGCCGGCCTGCGTGCCGCCGCCATCCACGGCAACAAGAGCCAGAATGCCCGCACCCGTGCGCTGTCGGATTTCAAGACCGGCCGTACCACGGTGCTTGTGGCTACCGATATCGCCGCCCGCGGCATCGATATCGACCAATTGCCGGTGGTGATCAACTTCGACCTGCCGATGGTGGCCGAGGATTACGTGCATCGCATTGGCCGCACCGGCCGCGCGGGCGCCGAAGGCCAGGCGGTATCGCTGGTCAGCCACGATGAATCGGGCCTGCTGCGGGATATCCGCCGCCTGCTGAAATCCGACCTTGAGCTGGTGAACGTGGAAGGCTTCGAGCCAAGCACGCCGCTGCGCCTGGATGCCGGTGCGCCACGTCCGAAGCAGCAGCAGCGCCAGGCCGGCGGTGGTGGTGGCGGTGGCCAGCGCCAGGGCCAAGGTGGTCAGCGCCAGGGTGGCCAGCGCCACGCGGGCAATGGCCAGGGCGAAGGCGGCCAGGGCCGCTCGGGCAATGGCGGTCGTCCGTCCTCGCACCGCCCGCACGGCCATTCGGCCGCAGGTACGGGTGAGAACACCGGCAACCACAAGCGCCGTCGCCAGCGTCGCGGCCCGGCCACCAACAAGGCCTGATGGCCTAGCCGCATGGGCGATGGTGCGCCCGTGCGGCAATCGGGATCATGCGGGGCTTGGCAGGCCCTTTCCGATGTAGGTACCACCCCGCATGACCCGTTTCCATCGCTTCACCACGCACACCCTGCGCACCCTGTTCGGCCTGCTATTCATCTTCGCCGGCCTGAACCACATCTTCGGGTTCTGGGAACCTCCGGCACCGCACACCAATGCCGGGCGCGCTTTTATCGCCGGCCTGGGTGCCAGCGGATTCATCATGCCGCTGCTTGGCGTCCTGTTTACCTACGCGGGCGTGGCACTCATCGCCCACCGCATGACGGCACTGGCCCTGTTGCTGCTCGCCGCCCCGGTCGTCGTGATCTTCGGCTTCCACTTCGTGACCGAAGGCGAGGCGTTTGGCCCGCATATCTTCGTACTGGCGAGCTATCTCTGGCTGGCCTGGGAAGAACGCGCGGCGTGGTCCGCCCTGTTCTCCGCCGATGGCAAGAAACCCACGCCCACGGGGGCGTCGCCGTTTACCCCTGCGTTCTGATCTTCGCCGTGAGCACGTGGTCTTCCCACAGGCCTTCGATCTTCAGGTAGCGCTTGGCGTAGCCTTCTTTTTCAAAGCCCAGCCGTTCCAGCAGGCGGCCGCTGCGGTCGTTGCGCGGCATGTAGTTCGCCATGACCCGGTGGAAATCCAGCGGGCCAAACGCGTAACGCACCGCCGCATCCAGGGCCTCGAACATCAGCCCCTTCCCTTCGTGCTTGTGGCCGATGCCATAGCCAAGGTGGCAGGCCTGGAAAACGCCGCGTACCACGTTGGCGAAGGTGAAGCTGCCAACCATTTCGCTGCTATCCGGCGTCAGCATGACGAAGGGAAACCCACGATCGGAGCGGGCCGCTTCCAGGCCGGCTTCGATCGTCTGGCGGCAACCCTCCAGCGTGTAATGCGATGCGTTTCTCAAGGGTTCCCACGGCCGCAGGTGCTCGCGGTTCTCCACGCGGTAGCGCAGGAGCAGCTCCGCCTCCTCGATATCGAGCAGGCGGATGAGCAAGCGCGACGTGCGCATGCGGACGGGTTCACTCATGCGGTCAGCACTTTCGCATGGTGGCGCAGGTGATCTTCCACGAAGCTCTGGATGAAGTAGTAGCTGTGGTCGTAGCCAGCGTGCATGCGCAGCTCGAGGGCCTGCTTCGCATCCTCGCAGGCCGCTTCAAAACGCTGCGGCTGCAGCTGGTTCACCAGGAAACCATCGGCCTCGCCCTGGTCGATCAGGATGGTGCCGTTGAAGCGGGCGCCGTCTTCGATCAACGCGGTGGCATCGTGTTTGCGCCAGGCTTTTTTGTCATTGCCCAGGTACCGGGGAAACGCCTTCTGGCCCCAGGGCACGTTCGCCGGCGCCACGATGGGCGCGAACGCCGACAGCGATCGATAACGGCCCGGGTTGCGCAGGGCCAGGGTCAGTGCGCCATGGCCGCCCATCGAATGCCCGAAGATGCCCTGCCGGCCCATGTCAAATGGGAAGCGTTCCTGCGCCAGCCGCGGCAGCTCATCGATGAGGTAGCTGTACATGCGGAACCGTGCCGCCCAGGGCTCCTGGGTGGCATCCAGGTAGAACCCGGCGCCCTCGCCGAATTCCCAGTCGCCGGTGGCCCCGGCGATCCCGGTGTCACGCGGGCTGGTATCGGGCATGACCAGGGCCAGGCCCAGTTCCGCGGCCAGGCGTTGGGCGCCCGCCTTGATCGTGAAGGTTTCCGCCGTACAGGTCAGGCCGGCCAGGTACCACAGGACTGGCACAGGGCCCTTTTCCGCCGCAGGTGGCTGGTAAACGGCAAACTTCATGGGGCCGCCGCACGCCTCGGAAACATGCGTGTAAAAGCCCTGTATCCCCCCGAAGCAGCGCTGCTCCGACACCGTATCAATCGCCGCCATGCCTTTACCCCTCTGGAAACTGACCGATGAGTGTAACGCCGGCGTGACAAACAGCCACGGCGTGCCACGTAAGCCCCTGATCGCTGCTACAATACCGTTACTGCCCGGCGCCGAATCCGCCGCCGCGCCCCTCCCCGAGGCTGCCATGACATCCCCCGATACTGACAACGCTCCGGCCCTGCCCGGTTTCAGCGCGCTCGCGCTCGACGCTAACGTCGTCCGCGCCCTGACCGATGTGGGTTATGAGACCCCTTCGCCCATCCAGGCCGCCACCATCCCGCCGCTGCTCGAAGGCCGCGACGTGATCGGCCAGGCCCAGACCGGCACCGGCAAGACCGCGGCGTTCGCGCTGCCGGTCCTTTCGCGCATCGACGTGAAGCCGGGCAAACCGCAGGCCCTCGTGCTTGCCCCTACCCGCGAATTGGCCATCCAGGTGGCCGAGGCGTTCCAGAAGTACGCCACCTACATGCCGGGCTTCCAGGTCCTGCCGATCTACGGCGGCCAGAGCTACGGCCCGCAGCTGCAGGGCCTGAAGCGCGGTGCGCAGATCGTGGTCGGCACCCCCGGCCGCATCATCGATCACCTGGACAAGGGCACGCTGGATCTTTCCGCCCTGAAGTTCGTGGTACTCGATGAGGCCGACGAAATGCTGCGCATGGGCTTCATCGACGATGTCGAGAAGCTGCTGCAGGCCACGCCGGAAGGCCGCCAGGTGGCCCTGTTCTCCGCGACCATGCCGGCACCCATCCGCCGCATCGCGCAGACGTACCTGAAGGATCCGGTCGAGATCACGATCAAGAACAAGACCACCACCGCGGCGAACATCCGCCAGCGTTACTGGTGGGTCAGCGGCGTGCACAAGCTGGATGCGCTTACCCGTATCCTCGAAGCCGAAAGCTTCGATGCCATGATCGTGTTCGCCCGCACCAAGTCGGCTACCGAAGAACTGGCCAGCAAGCTGCAGGCACGTGGCTTCGCGGCCGCCGCCATCAATGGCGACATGGCCCAGGCCCAGCGCGAGCGCGTGATCGAGCAGCTGAAGAACGGCAAGCTCGATATCCTGATCGCCACCGACGTCGCCGCCCGCGGTCTCGACGTGGATCGCATCAGCCACGTGCTGAACTACGACATCCCGCACGACACCGAGTCGTACGTGCACCGCATTGGCCGCACCGGCCGCGCGGGCCGTAACGGCGAGGCCATCCTGTTTGTCACCCCGCGTGAGAAGAACCTGCTCCGCCAGATCGAGCGCGCCACGCGCCAGCCGATCGAGCAGATGCAGCTGCCGACCATCGAGGCGGTGAACGACACGCGCGTGAACAAGTTCAACCAGCGCATCACCGATACGCTGGCGTCGGGCGACCTGGGCCTGTTCCAGCAGCTGGTCGAGAAGTTCGAGCAGGAACACAACGTGCCGGCGATCGAGATCGCCGCTGCGCTGGCCAAGATCGCCCAGGGCGACCAGCCGCTGCTGCTTGAGCCGCCGGCCAAGCGTGAGTACTCCGAACGCCCGCCGCGCGAGTACGACCGTGAGCGCCCGCAGCGCGATTTCGACCGCGACCGCGGCCCGCGTGATGGTGGCGATTTCAACGATCGCCGCCCGGTGCGCGAAGGCATGCGCCAGCCGCGTCCGCACACCACGGAATCGGGTAAGAAGACCTACCGTATCGAAGTGGGCCACGAGCATGGCGTGAAGCCGGGCAATATCGTGGGCGCGATCGCCAACGAAGGCGGCGTAGAAGCCAAGTTCATCGGCCGTGTAAGCATCCGTGACGATTACAGCCTGATCGATCTGCCGGATGGCATGCCGGCGGAAACGTTCAATCACCTGAAGAAGGTGTGGGTGGCGCAGCAGCAGCTGAAGATCAGCGAGTGGGATGGCACGGAGCAGCCGCAGAGCGGCGCGCCGCCGCAGCGCCCCCGCGGCAACTTCCGCCCGCAGGGTGCCCGCTCGGGCGCACCGGGTGGCGGCAAGCCGCCGCGCCGCAAGCGCGATTACTGATCGACAAAAAGCCCGGCTCTAGCCGGGCTTTTTGTTTGCGGGCTCGCCTTCGGCCTCGCGGTATCTAATCGGATCATTCGCGTTCGCGAACGCGTGTGACCAGCGGCTTGCGCCGCCTCGCTCTGGTGGGCTTGAGGCAGAGAGCCGTCGGTGCCTACCCTCGCTGCTCAGACAGGTCCTCCGCGTTCGGTGCGGAATGCCGCTGCGCGGCACGTGTACTTATTTGGCCTTCGGCCGCTCTCTTGTGCGGAACTCGCCTCGAGGGTAGGCACCGACGGCTCTTTTGATCCTAGAGGTTGGGTGGTGGGAGAGCCGCGGCATTGTCTGCGGGGAGATTGGTGCGTTCGGACACCTGCGGACGGACAGCGGCTTCGTCCGCGGACAGTGGTGGTCGTGTGGCTTGGTTCGGCGCAAGCGGCGTCGTGGCGCCGTTTGTGGGCCGTCGGCGGGATTGGCACGGCGGATGCAACGTCTTGGGCAACGGGGCCTGGCCCCAATCGCCCCACCTCACGGAACATCACCATGAAAACTGAAACCTTCCTGCTCAAGTCCTTCTTCGTCGCGGCCGTGCTGACCTGCGTCTTGGCCATGGGTTCGTTTGTCACGGCCAGCCCGTCTCAGCTGCCGGCGACTGTGGTGGCCGTCGCGCAGTGATGGGTTACGGCGTCATCGCTGCGTCGGCTGATCGCGTGCAAGCACGCTCCTACACGTGCTCCTGGCACCGGCCATCATCGGCATGCCGCACTCCGCTCTCACCCATCGGCCTACGCCGCGGCAAAGACACAGGCCGATCCTGTGGGCGACATGTTTCGCGAGGCACGCAGGCCCTGCCGCGGTATCGCGCAAGCTGTCGGCCACAGGTTGGCTTCCTGCAAGGGCATGGCGGCACAAGATGCGAGCTCGCCCATCACGCCACCTCATGGGTGAAGAGAGCCGTCGGTGCCCACCCTCGAGGCGAGTTCCGCACAAGAGAGCGGCCGTAGGCCAAATAAGTACATGGGCCGCGTTAGCGGCCATCCGGTCCGAACGCGGAGGACCTGTCTGAGCAGCGAGGGTGGGCACCGACGGCTCTTCGCCTCAACACCACCAGAGCGAGGCGGCGCAGCCGCTAGAAACACGCATTTGCCCAAAGCGAATGAACCGCTTCATCCGCGCGACGCCAACGGCGAGCGCTAGGCGAAGTCTGCCAACGTAAGCGGCGGCATGCCGTACTTAGCGCGCGCCCGGTCACACTGCGGGCTAGGCGTGCCATCTTCCCATGCCGCCTTCAACTCCCGGCAAGGCGACGGGCGCAGCGCATAAATGCCGCAATGCGTCGCCACCCCCACCTCACCCACCAGTGCCGTGCAATGCGGCTCATAGGTGTTCGTGCCCAGCATATTCACCCGGTGCGCCCCGAGTTGCTCGGTCAGCCCGGCCGGCGTCACGCCGCCGGCCGCATCAGTTTCCATCCAGTGAAACGCCACGCGAAACGCCGCGCAGCAGGCGCCGCAGCGCATGCAAGGGTGAGACATAAGCTGATCAGATCGAACCTGAAAACGTATTGCACTTACCGATATCGCCGGACTGGAAGCCAACGGTAAACCAATGCACGCGCTGCTGCGATGTGCCATGGGTGAATGAATCCGGCACCACGCGGCCCTGCGCCTGCTCCTGCAGTTTATCGTCACCGATAGCCGTCGCCGCATTGAGCGCCGATTCGATATCACCCTGCTGCAGCCAGTGCTGCCGCTGCTGCGAATGGTTCGCCCATACACCTGCGAAACAATCGGCCTGCAGTTCCTGGCGCACCGACAAGCCATTCGCGCCTTCCATGCGTGCCCCGCGACGCCGTGCTTCATTCACCTTATCGAACACGCCGACCAGGTTCTGCACGTGGTGGCCCACTTCATGTGCAATGACATAGGCACGAGCAAAGTCGCCGGATTCGTGGAACTGCTGCTGCATCTGCTGGAAGAAACCGAGATCAAGGTAAACCCGGTGGTCACCCGGGCAATAGAACGGGCCCACCGCCGATGAGGCCGAGCCGCAGGCCGTACGGACGCCATTGCGGAACAGCACCAGCTTGGGCTGCTCATACTGCTGGCCGTTGGCCGCGAAGATCTCGCCCCAGGTGTCCTCGGTCTCGCCCAGGATCGCGCGGACGAAGTCCACTTGCGGATCGTTGGCCTCGGCAGTCTGTGCGTGCCGGGGCGCTTGTTGGCTCTGTGGCGGCGCGACCGAGCCATCACCGCTAAGCAGGGCCGTGGGGTCTTTGTAGAACACCAGGCCAAGGATGGCGAGCAGGATGATGCCGCCGATGCCCAGCCCCCGGCCGCCGCCGAAGGAGGGTCCGCCGCCACCGCCGCTGTCGCCGGCGTCTTCCACGTTGTCGCTTCTACGGCCTTTTTCCCAGAGCATGGCGTCCTCCTCTCCCCGTCCGCGCGCCCCCGCGAGACCTGTGCCGCATGATCGCACGGACCGTTACCGGTAAACTCGGGGGTTTGCGTCGTCCCCCGGATCGTTTCATGAACAGTCAGCTCCCCGCCGTCGTCACCCTGCTCACCCTGCTCCTGATGTTCTTCACGGTATGGGCCGTGGGCCGTGCCCGCAGCCGCTACGGCATCAAGGCACCGGCGATCTCGGGCGATCCGGCCTTCGAACGGGCCTGGCGGGTACAGATGAACACGCTGGAAAACGCCGTGATGTTCATTCCGGCGCTGTGGCTGGCCGCCCAGTACGTGGATCCGCTGTGGGCGGGCATCGCCGGCATGGTCTGGCTGGCGGGACGCCTGTGGTACGCCATCTCGTACCTGCGCGACGCCTCGCGCCGTGGGCCGGGTTACATGGTTTCCATGCTCGCCTGGGCGGTCCTCATGCTGATGGCCGCCGGCGGGATCGGCATGGCCATCATGGAGAACAACGCCGCGCCGGCGGACGACGCGACGCAGCAGGGCTAATACCCTGCCGTCCAGGAGTCGCATCAGGCGGAGTCCGCCGGGTCAGTCGTCTGTAGCGGGCAGCTCAACAACGCGCACGCGCTGGATGCGGGCGCCCTCCATCGCGGTGACCTCGAAGGCCAGCCGTTCGCTTTCGAACGTATCGCCCACGCCCGGCAAGCGGCCCAGCTGCTGAAGTACAAAACCGGCAAGCGTGGCGAAATTGCCCTCGCTGGCGCCGGGCAGGCGGTGGCCCAGCAGGTGCTCCACGCGGCGAACGTCCAGGCTGGCATCGAGCAGCCACGCGCCATCCGGCTCACTGACCGCCGAAGGATCGCCTTCACCGCTTTCGTGGGGGAATTCACCGGCGATGGTCTCGAGCACGTCGGCCGGCGTGACCAGGCCAAGGATGCTGCCGTACTCATCGACGACCAGCGCGACCTGCAACGGCGCGCGGCGGAACTCGTCGATAAGGCGCAGGACGCTGAGCGATTCCAGCACGGTGATCGGCTTGCGCACGGCCGTTTCCGTTACCAGGCGGCCATGCTCGGTCAGGCTGGCCAGCAGGTCGCGGGATGACGTGACGCCAATCAGCTCATCCAGGTCACCGTTCGCCACCAGCATCCAGTGGTGCGGCGATTCACGGGCTTCGGTGAGCAGGCTCGACAGGTCATCGGAGGGATCGACCCAGACGATCTCGGTGCGCGGTGTCATGATCGAGCGTACGGGACGCTGCGACAGATCCAGCACGCCCTGCACCATCTCCAGTTCGTCCCGGCCGAAGACCGACGGCTCCGCCTGCTCCACGTCAGGCGCCTTCTTGCCCTCGCCTTCTTCATCCACGCTGCCGCCCAGCAGGCGCAACACGGCCTTGGCGGTGCGGTCACGCATGATGCGGCCGCCAAGCAGCAGCGAGCGGCGCCGGTTGCGGCGCATGGTCTGGTTGAACACCTCGATCATGATCGAGAAGCCGATCGCGGCGTACAGGTAGCCCTTGGGAATGTGGAAGCCAAAGCCTTCCGCGATCAGGCTGAAGCCGATCATCAGCAGGAAGGACAGGCACAGGATGACCACCGTGGGCCGCGCGTTGACGAATGCGGTGAGCGGCTTGCTGGCGGTGATCATCAGCGCCATGGCCACCACCACGCCCACCATCATGATCGACAGGTGATCGACCATGCCGACCGCCGTGATGACCGAATCCAGCGAGAACACCGCATCGAGGATGACGATCTGCGCGACAGTCAGCCAGAAACTGGCCTTGCGGGCGCCCTTGCCTTCATGGTCGTCGCCGGCCTCGAGGCGCTCATGCAGCTCGAGCGTGGCCTTGAATAGCAGGAACGCGCCGCCGATGAGCAGGATGAGGTCGCGCCAGGACAACCCGAACCCATTCCACTGGAACAAGGGCTGGGTAAGCGTGACCAGCCAGGACATGGCGGCCAGCAGGCACAGGCGCATGACCAGCGCGAGGCCAAGGCCCAGCAGGCGCGCGTGGTCGCGCTGGCGGGCGGGGAGCTTGTCGGCGAGGATCGCGACAAACACCAGGTTATCGATACCGAGGACGATCTCCAGCACGATCAGCGTGAGAAGACCCGCCCAGGCCGAAGGGTCGGCTAACCAGTCGAATGCAAACATGGGACGGCGCCGGGAGCGCCACCTTTCCTCCTATAAGTGACCGGTGACTATACAGGGCAAATGTGAAGGTCTGTGCCGGAAGCCATCGTTGCGCGGGCGGAAGGCCGTCGGCTACGTTGGCGCATGCCTAACGATCCCGTCTTTCCCTCTCTCCCCGCCGATTCGCTGCCTGCCGGCTCCGCCCGCCGCCAGGGGCCGGGCTGGGTCGAGACAATTCTCATCCTTGTCGCCTACTTCGCGCTGCAGTTCGTGCTGGGAGGCGCGTTTGGCCTGGCCTCGCAGACCCTGGCGAAGTTCTTCCCCAACAGCGTCCCCGGCCCGGGCGACCGCCTGGTCACCGTGGTCATCCTCACCCTGGTGGGAGCTGCCGTCGTCACGCTGGCGCTGGTCAAGCGGCGCTGGGCACCCCTGCTCCGCGATGGCGGCCCCGCTGGCTTTGGCTTCACGGCCCCGACGGGTGCGCAGATAATGTTCGGCGCGGTCATGGGCGTGGTTGCCCCGCTCGTGGGCGGGCTCCTCACTCAGTTGCTGGCCGGTGACCACACGGTAAGTCAGTCGGTGAGCGAGCTGGCCGATAGCGCCCACGTCATCATGCGCATTGCGCTGTTGCCGGTGGCGGTGCTGGTCGGGCCGTTCGTCGAGGAAGTGCTGTTCCGCGGTGCCCTGCTTGCGCTGCTGCGCACCCGGTTCGGCGATGGCTGGGCCATCGCGGCCTCTGCCGTGGTGTTCGGCATCGTGCACCTGCCCGACCTGGGCGGCCTGTGGTACGCGGTGCCTAACCTCGCCCTTGTCGGCGCCCTCTGCGCGTGGCTGCGCGTCCGCAGCGGCTCGATCTGGCCAGCGTTCGTCTGCCACGCGGCGAACAACGCGCTGGCCACCATGGCCTGGTTCGGCTAAAGCGTTTCCAGCGACGCCACCATCCGCGCCAGCCTCGGGCTGGCATAACACTGCGAGCCCACGGGTATCAGGCCCACCTTGCTGAACTCGCCCCGGTACCAGCTCGCGGTGCGGCCGAAAAACGCCTCGCGATCGCCACCGGGATCGTCCTCGCGGGTGTACACCTCGAGGAAGGCCAGGCCTTCGGCCATCTCGCCAATGCCGGTCAGCCCGCTCCGGATCTCGGCCGGCTTCAGGTAATGCAGCACATCAGTGCACACGATCAGGTCAAAGCGCGTGTCGAAGCGCAGCTCGGCCAACTGGCCAAAGCGGGCGTAGCCGATGTTGCGCGAACGGCCGTAACGGGCCACGGCGTATTCGCTCGCCTCCAGGCCGCGGTACTCGATGCCCGGGCGCAGGCGGCGCAGCACGGCCCGCCATGGCGCTTCGCCACAGCCGATGTCGAGCACGTTACGGACGGGACGTCCAAGATAGAACTCGGCCTGCCCCAGCACCATGGCGACCTTGCGGGTGAGTTCCGCGGTGGACCGCACGGCGTGGTCCGCGCTGCGGTACCACTTGTCGAAATAGGCCTGGTCGTAGGTCTTGGGCATCGCGCGCATCCCGCCGAAAACGCCCATCCTACCGGGCGTACACTTTCAGCACACGCCTGCCGCCGCATCGTGGCGGCATCGGACAGGAGATACCCATGCCCCGCATCCAGCTTCGCATTACCGGTGACCGTGATGTATTCGACGATGTCGTAAACGCCATCCATGGCCTTGACCGCATTGAGTACGTGGAAGAGATCGACGATTTCGCCAGCGATATCCGTGATGATTCCAGCTCGCTCGACCTGTCCGACGACGTGGGCTCACGCACTTACACGGTGGAAATCGAAGTGCCCAACGACAAGGTGGGCGAGCGCGTCCGGGAAGTCGCCGAAGAAACGGCTGGAACCCGCGAGGCGGCCATCGAATTCGTCTACCCGGACGAAAACGAGATCTGACGTTGGCCGGAAATGTGAACCGTCGCAAACCCCGGGGGTAAACCTTCCCCCACCCTGTCCCGTTTGAGGTTTATCGCGCCTCGAAGGGAGATCCCGATGCGTCGTTTCCTCGTGGCCTTCCTTGCCACCTGCCTGTGCCTGCCTGCCGCCGCCGCGGAGAAACCCCTGAGCCAGGAAGATGCCGCATGGCTCGATCGCGTCACGTTCGGCGTCGATAGCGCCACGGTGGCCGCGTATCGCGACCAGGGCCGGCGCCATTTCCTGCAAACCCAGCTCCACCCGCGCGGCGATGGACTGCCCCAGGCCATTGCCGCGCAGATCGCTGGCTTCGATGTCATGAAGACGCCAACCGATGCGCTGCTTGCCCAGGTTCGCGACCAGTACCGCGATATCAACGCCATGCCCGACGGCGATGCCAAGCAGGAAGCGCGCAAGACGCTACAGAAGCAGGGCAACCAGTACGCCCAACAGGCACAGGCCGCCGAGCTTCTGCGGGCCATCTACGATGAAAACCAGCTGCGCGAGCAAATGGTCTGGTTCTGGCTGAACCACTTCAGCGTGTTCCAGAACAAGGGCCGCGTGCGCTGGCTGGTGGCCGACTACGCACAGAACACCATCCGCCCGCACGCGCTGGGCAAGTTCCGCGACCTGGTCATGGCGACGCTGAAGAGCCCGGCCATGCTCGAATACCTGGATAACGCCCAGAACGCGCGTGACAAGATCAACGAGAATTACGCGCGCGAACTGATGGAGCTGCACACGCTGGGCGTCAACAGCGGCTATACGCAGGCCGATGTGCAGAACCTCGCGCGCATCCTTACCGGCGTCGGCGTCAACTTCGATGGCCAGCCACGCAAACTCCGCCCCGATCTGCGCCCGTATTACGTGCAGGAAGGCGTGTTCGAGTTCAACCCGAACCGGCATGACTTCAGCGACAAGGTGTTGCTGGGTAAGCCGATCAAGGGCGGTGGCTTCGATGAAGTGGAGAAAGCCGTGGACCTGATCGTGAGCCAGCCGGCCTGTGCCACGTTCATCTCCACGAAGCTGGCGAAGTATTTTGTCTCGGATAACCCGCCGCCCTCGCTCATCACCGCCATGGCGAAAACGTTCCGCCGCACCGATGGCGATATCGCCGAGGTGATGGAGACCATGCTGACCTCGAAGGAATTCACCGCGTCGCTGGGCAAGCACTATAAAGATCCCACCCAGTTCCTGGTCTCCACCATGCGCCTCGCCTACGACGGCAAGCCGGTGGAAAATCCCCGCCCGCTGGTGAACTGGATCAATCAGCTGGGCCAGGCGCCGTTCGGCCGGATCACGCCGGACGGTTGGCCGACGTCGGATTCGGAGTGGTCCAGCTCCGGCCAGGTGGCCAAGCGCTTTGAGATCGCCCGGGCGATCGGCAGTGGCGCCAACCATTTATTCGACCTGGACGAGGCGGGGACACGCTCCGTAGGCGGTTTTCCACAGCTCACGACACCCACCTACTACGCGACGATCGAGCCGGCGCTAGGCCCGAAGACGCGTGATGCCCTTTCACAGGCCACGTCGCAGCAGGAGTGGAACACCTTCCTGCTCTCCTCGCCCGAATTCAATTACCGCTGAGGTTCACCATGGACCGCCGCCAGTTTCTCTTTGCCCTTGCCGCTACCGTTCCCGCGCTCACGCTCGGGGGCAAGGTGTTTGCCGCACCCGCCAGCTCGCCGCGTTTCCTGCTCGTCTTTCTTCGTGGCGGCTACGATGCGAACAATTTGCTGGTGCCTTACGCCAGCGATTTCTATTACGAGTCCCGCCCGACCATCGCGCTGGCGAAACCGACGCCGGGCGATCCGAAATCGGTGCGGGCGCTCGATGCCAACTGGGCGCTTACGCCAGCGGTCGCGCAGAGCATGGGCCCGCTGTGGGACAAGAAGCAGCTCGCCTTCATCCCGTTCGCAGGCACGGACGACCTGTCACGCAGCCACTTCGAAACCCAGGACAACATCGAATCCGGCGAAGCGGGCGACGCGCGCAGCTACGCCTCGGGCTTCATGGGCCGCTTGAGCGGCGTGCTGCGTGGTGTGCCGCCGATCGCATTCACCGATGCGTTGCCACTGTCGTTCCGGGGAACCGGCGATGTACCGAATATTTCGCTGAAAGGTGGCGGCAAAGCGGTGTTTGATGACCGCCAGTCGAAGATTTTGGCCAGCATGTACGAAGGTACGCCCTTGCAGGCGGCGGCGACCGATGGCCTGCAACTGCGCCAGCAGGTGGCGCAGGATCTGCAAAGCGAAATGGTGGCCGCTAGCCGCGGTGCGGTGAATGCACGCGGCTTTGCCCAGCAGGGCCAGCGCATGGCCACGCTGATGAAGGACCGCTTCCGTCTTGGCTTCGTGGATGTGGGCGGCTGGGATACCCACGTGAACCAGGGCGGTGCCGATGGCCAACTCGCCAATAACCTGGACAACCTGTCGCAGGGCCTCGCCACCTTCGCCGATGGCCTGGGCGAGGCAGAGTGGAACAACACGGTGGTGGTCGTGGTGTCGGAATTCGGGCGCACGTTCCGGGAGAACGGGAACAAGGGTACCGATCACGGCCACGGCACGACCTATTGGGTGCTGGGTGGCAAGGTGAATGGCGGGCGTGTCCTCGGCAGCCAGGTGGTGGTGAATGCTGCCAACCTGCTGCAGAACCGGGATTACCCTGTGCTCAACAACTACCGCGATGTACTGGGTGGGTTGATGAAGCGGATGTATGGGCTTTCGGACGCCGATGTGGGCACTGTGTTTCCGGGCGCCAGGGCGCGTGATCTTCGGCTTGTGTGAGAGCATCGCGCGCAAGCGCGCTCCTACAGGTCTGCCGTGTATTTTGTGCCATTCGCTATGGTAGGAGCGCGCTTGCGCGCGATCGGCTCACCTCACGGCTGCCAGGTCTGACCACCCGGATTCGACAGCTGTCGATCCAGGTAATACGCCGCGCTGATAAACGCCAGGTGGGTGAGCGCCTGCGGAAAATTGCCGAGCGGGTCACCCCGCAAGCTGAGTTCCTCGGAGAACAATCCAAGGTGGTTCGAATACAGGACGCCGCGCGCCATGATCTCGCGCGCTTCGTGCAGCCGCCCCGCGCGAGCCAGGCACTCCACATACCAGAACGTGCATGTGGTGAACGCGCCCTCCCCGCCCTCAAGGCCATCGGCATTCCGGTAGCGAAACACGAGCCCGTCATCCGTGAGTTCATCGCGTATCGCTTCGAGCGTCGCAAGCCACACCGGATCGGTTGCCGAAACAAAGCGGACGAGCGGCATCATCAATAACGACGCATCAAGATCCGTCCCGCCTTCACTCTGCACGAAGTAGCCATTCTCCGGGTGACGGAAATTCGCCCAGATGTCCTCGGCAATGCGATCGCGCTCCGCGGCCCACTCCACCGTTGGCCCGGGCAGGGAGCGCTTTTGAGCCAGGCGAATGGCACGATCCAGCGCCACCCAGCACATCAGCCGCGAGTGCAGGAAATGCCGTGGCTTGTCGCGGATCTCCCAGATGCCCTCGTCCGCGTCACCCCAGTGCCTGGACACGTGATCGACCATGTGCCGCACGTGGCGCCAGCCCGCGTGGCTGGACGCCGTGCCGTACTTGTTGGCCAGGTACAGGCTATCCATCAGCTCGCCATAGATATCGAGCTGGGTCTGCGTGCGTGCCGCGTTGCCGATCCGCACCGGGCGGGATCCGGCGTAACCGGCAAGGTGGTCAAGCGTGGACTCTTCGCGAGCCTCGCTGCCATCCAGCGAGTACATGATGCGCAAGGCCGAATGCTTGTCGAGCTTCGCCAGGCGGTCTTCCGTCCACTGCCTGAAGTGTTCTGCCTCCTCGATGAAACCAAGGCGCATGAAGGCATACACCGTGAACGAGGCGTCGCGCATCCAGGTCGCGCGGTAATCCCAGTTGCGTTCGGCGCCGGTGGCCTCGGGCAAGCCAAACGTCGCCGCCGCCGCGATGGAGCCGTGCCTGTGCGAAGTGAGTAGCTTCAGCACCAGTGCGGATCGATCAACGCGTTCGCGCCAGCGGCCCTTGTAGTTCGATCGCCGCGTCCATCGGCGCCACGCATCGGCGGTGGCGGTGAGTGCGTTTTCGCATTCGTCAGCCGTGAGTGGTTCGTGTTCTTCATCGCCCAGCATGAACCACGCGTGCTCCCCTGCCTCAAGCGTGAAGCTCGCTTCCGCCTCACCCTGGCCGATATCCAGCGGCACAGTAGCGGCCAGCCGTAGCGAGCGCTTGCCCGCGTGAAACACCGCACTATCGCCGTAGGCCTCTACATCGGGCACCTCCCGCGCGTAATCGAACCGCGGCCGGCAACGCACCCGGATGTCGACGGTTCCGCGAAGTACGCGCACGCAGCGCAGCAGAGCACGTGGAACGCGCGCCCTGGCTTCAGGATGCGGCATGACATCGGTGAGTTCGACGCTGCCCTCCTCCGACATCCAGCGCGTCATGAGCACGTTGGTCTCGGGCACATACAGCTGCATGCGGCGGGGATCGGCGAGCGTCGGCTCCACGCTGAACTCCCCACCCTCCTCCGGGTCCAGCAGCGCCGCGAAGATCGTGGGGCTATCCAGGTGGGGCCAGCACATGAAGTCCACGGTGCCATCGGTGGCGACCAGCGCTGCCGTATCCAGGTCACCGACGATGCCGTGCTCGCCGATCGTGCGGCCGGGTACGGGATTGGCAAGGTTTGGCACAGCCATGGCTCCTTCGCCGGGTTCGGCCAAGGAATGACACGCCCGGCGTGAAGGTTTGGCGGAGAGCGCTTAGAACTCCAACCGGTACGCCACCTTCACCAGCCCCTCGTTCACGTCTTTCAGCGAGAAGCCGCGACGGAACTGCGAATCCACTTCGTCGTTCGTGTCCTGCTCGTAACCACCGCGGTTGTACACGATGTAGAGGTTCGATAGCGGGGCGATCTCAAAGCGGTAGCGGACCTGGAAGCCAAGGTTGGCGACACCAAGGCCATCGATCGGTTCGTCGCTGGGTCGCGCGCGGCCGGTGCGGTCGATCTCGTAGGCACCGCGCAGCTTGGCACCCACGGCCAGGGTCTGCAGCTTCACGCGCAGCTCCTGGCGGCTGCCGAAGTTCCAGTTCACGCCGCTGTCGATGCCCACCGTGCGCCCGTCGTACGAGCCCACCAGGTTGTCGTGCTGCCAGATCAGCCAGTTCGGATCCCACTCGTAGCTGGCCCCGGCGAACACGCTGAAGGCATCGGTGATGAAGAACGTGGGCACGAACTTGAAGTAGTAGCCAAGCCGGTGGTAGCCGGTGAGCTCGTTGCCGCTGATGTAGCCTTCCGCTTCCCAACTCCAGCGGCCAATACGCGGGCGCGTGCGTTCGTACTGCAGCTTCGCAGTGGGCGGGTTGCGCACGGGGTTGCCGCCGCGGGTAAGCAGGTCGTCGTACGATGCGGTGAATGCATCCAGCCGCCACTGCTCATTGCTGCCGTCACGCCGGTTGGCATTCAGCTGCACGCGAAAACGGCGGCTCACCAGCAGGCCCTCGGTGTTATCCAGGTTGGAGATCCGGTAACGCCACAGCAGCGAGCTGTACGCCGAGTCCTCCGGCAAGCCGGTCACGCGCTGGCGTACTTCGTAGTGGAAGTACGCCATGTCGTTACGCGGCAGGTAGCCGAAATCGTTGATATCCAGCCGGCGGCCGAAATACATGCCCAGCCACTGCTGCGCCCAGGTATCGTTCATCTGCCAATAGGCGATGGTGGTGGCGCCCAGGCCGGAACTGTTCGCCTGCGGCTGGTCGATCTTGCTGCCGACGATGTTGCTGGTGATGTTGAACGCCTCGTTCGGCTGCCAGCGATGGTCGATGCCCAGCACGTTGGCATCGCGATCGTCGTAGGGGTGGCTTACGTGGGTGGCCAACATGCCGAAGCTCTGTGTCCCGACGGTGCGCAGCAGGCGCAGCGCACCAAAGCTGCGGCCCGCATCGCCTTTTTCCTGGGCGGTGAGGATGCCGTAGCTGGTCTGGCCCACGCTGCCGTTGACCTTCACGGCAGCGGAAATATCCGCCGGGCCGTGTCCGTCATCCGATTCACCACCGACGCGGCGGGTGTAAACCAGCTGCGAGTAATCATCGAGCAGGCTGAAATCGAAGATGCCCTGGTTCTCGGTGAAGAACGGGCGCTTGTCGGTGAAGAACGTTTCTTCCGGCGAGAAGTTCACCACCAGGTCGTCGCTTTCCACCTGGCCGAAATCCGGGTTGATCGTCGCCGTCAGCTGGGTCTGGCCATTCGGCTTCCACAGGATATCGGCGCCCTGCTCGAACGAGGCGCCGCCGTGACCGTGCTCCATCTTTCCAACCACATAGGGCGTCACCGCGAACAGCGATTGCGTGTACGCGGGCAGCTGCACCTTGTGGAACATGGAGAGGAAGCGCCCCTGGTCGAAGCTGACGGCGGGCCACGCCATGCGCTCGCCCGTGGCCGCGATCACGCGATCGATGTACAAGCCAATGGTGCGCGTATCGCCTTCGGGCTTGCGCATCTGCGCCACGTACCAGGGGATCAGCACTTCCACGCTGTAGCCTTCCGCATCCTCGGAGACGGCGTGGTCCCAGATACCATCCCAGTCGTAGCTGAAGTCCGATTCGTTGGTGATCACCTCATCGGCGATACCGCCGGTGGACTTCACCTCGAAATCGAAGCCGGTACGGCCATCGCCGTCGAAATCGACCATCACGTTGATGCGATCGACCAGCGCGTCTTCGTCACGCCGGGCCGCCTGGCGCGAGCGCGGGATATCGGGCGATTGGGTAACGCGGATGGCCGCCGCCAGGCCCTTGGGCGTGGAGAGCACCCAGGCCTCGGTCGGCTGGCTGCCGGGCTTGCCCGTGCGCGGCTGGGTATCGCGGAAATCGGTGATGTGCTGCGCGCCCGCCCACTCGGCCGGATCGATATGGCCATCGATCACCACCCCATCGCGCGCGGCGGTTTCCGCGTGGATGGCGCCAGCGGCGAGGATGAGGGCGGCAAACAGGGTGAAGCGAGCGCGCATGCGGGGTCCGTGCGTAATTTCCTTCGCCTAGGATGCCCGCCGGATCGCAAAGGTTTGCCATGACCGGTGGCACAGGCGGCTAGGCTAGTTCCCTGATGAGGTCGATCAGGGCGCGCAAGGTGGCCGGCACATGGCGGCGCCCGGGGTAATAAAGGGCGAGCCGGTCGAACGGAGGCGTCCATTCGCCCAGCACGTTTTCGAGGCGCCCGGCGGCAAGATCGGCCTCCACGTCGTACTCGCTGAGGTAGACCAGCCCGATGCCAGCCAAAGCCGCCTCGCGGAGCAGCACTGGATCATCGAGGGTCACCGTGCCCGGCACGTCCACGCTCAATGCCTCGCCATGCCGCTCGAACTCCCAGTGGTAGATGTGCCCCGAGGCCATACGGGCACGGACCGAGACGTGCCTGGCGAGGTCGCCCGGGCTCTCGGGGCGGCCGTGGGTGGCGAAGTAGCCGGGTGACCCCACCACCAGGTGGCGTATCCGCGGCCCCAGCGGCACCGCCACCATGTCGCCCGGGACGATATCGGTGGTGCGGAAGCCGGCGTCGTAGCCGTCACGGACGATGTCGATCATCCGCGCCTCGGTGACCAGTTCCAGCTGCACCCGCGGGTAGCGCTGCATGTAGGGGATGAGCAGGGGTTGCATGAGCCGCCTTGCAGCGCCGCCTGACGTGTTCAGCCGCAAGGTGCCGACCAGCTCATCGCTGGCCTCGCCCGCCCGCGCGATCGCATCGCGGATCCCTGAGACCGCCGGGCCGATGTCCTCGACGAAGCGCATGCCGGCATCGGTCAGCCGCACGCTGCGGGTCGTCCGGTGGAACAACCGGGTGCCGATCCGGGCCTCCAGCGCCGCGACGGACTGGCTGAGGGCCGAGGTCGACATCTCCAGTTCTGCCGCGGCACTACGGAAGCTCCCGTGCCGGGCCACCGCCAGAACGGCTTCGAGTTCGGTCAGGCCACTGCGCATTATCCGCTCCAGCTTCATACCGCATTCGGGTTTGTGCAGCTTATCAGGCTAATGGATGGACCTCATCCTGTGGGTTGTCCCCCCACCGGAGTCCCAGACCATGCATGACCTCAACCAGATCTATATCGATGGCGCCTTTGTCACCCCACATGGCGAGGAGCGCTTCGAGCTGTTCAACCCGGCCACCGAGGGCGTGATCGGCACCGTGCGCCTGGCCGATGCCGAGGATGCGCAGCATGCCATCGCCGCCGCGAAGCGCGCCCTCCCGGCCTGGTCGCGCACGACCCTGCCCGAGCGTGCCGCCCTGCTCCGCCGCATGCACGATGCGATCGCGGCACGCGAGGATGAATTGTTCGCTGCGATCACCGAGGAATATGGCGCACCCGTGTCGCGTTCGCGCTGGATGGCCCAGTACGCCGCACAGGTGTTCCTTGGCGCCATCGATGCCATGGAACACTTCGCATTCGAACGGGAAATGGGCATCGCCCACGTAGTGATGCAGCCTGTCGGTGTGGTCGGCCTGATTACGCCGTGGAACAGCAATGCGAGCTTTATCACCGGCAAACTGGCGTCGGCACTCGCTGCTGGCTGCACTGCGGTGATCAAGCCAAGCGAGATGAGCGCACTGCAGACCCGCGTGGTGATGGAAGCGCTGCACGAAGCCGGCGCGCCGGCCGGCGTGTTCAACATCGTGACCGGTCGCGGTGATGTGGTCGGCACGGCGATTACCGCCAGCCCCGATGTGCGCAAGGTATCGTTCACCGGATCCACAGCCGTGGGCAAAAGCATCCTTCGTGCCGCTGCCGATGACGTGAAACGCGTGACGCTGGAGCTGGGTGGCAAGTCGCCCACCCTCATCCTGGACGACGCGGATTTTGCCGTGGCCGTGCCGATGGCTATCCAGGCGGGCTTCATGAACAGCGGGCAGGCGTGCATCGCCGGCACGCGCCTGCTTGTCCCGCGCTCGCGTTTGGCCGAGTTCGAGGCGCTCGCCACGGAAGCAGTCAACGCGTGTGTCTCGGGGGACCCGGCCAACGCCGACACCACCATGGGCCCCATGGTGAGCCAGAAGCAATGGGATCGCGTGCAGGGCTACATCCGCACGGGCATCGAGGAAGGCGCCCGCGTGCTTGCTGGTGGCGAGGGCCGCCCCGAAGGCCATGATCGCGGCTGGCTGGTGCGGCCCACCCTGTTCACCGATGTGCGTAACGACATGGCCATCGCCCGCGATGAAATCTTCGGGCCGGTGCTCGCCATCATCGCGTACGACGATGAGGAGGAAGCCATCGCCATTGCTAATGACACGAACTACGGTCTCTCGGCCTACATCGCCACCACCGATCTCGCCCGCGGTGCACGCGTCGCGGCACGCATCGATTCGGGCCGTGTCATGGTGAACACCCTCACCCATGAGCCCAAGGCGCCGTTCGGTGGCTTCAAGCAATCGGGCCTGGGCCGCGAGAACGGCGTGCTCGGGTTGGAGCCTTACCTGGAGCCGAAGGCCATCATCGGCCTGGGCTGATTCACGGCGGCGGCGGTGGCGTTGCGGCGCGGAACGTCACCGCCATGAAGTGCCTGGGGACGCCATTTTCCGCGGGCGTCCTTTTTAGCCACGCTGCCGCAGCGCCATCCTGTTTCAGTGTGGCATCGAGGAAATGCAGCACGTACCGGGCTGACCATGCATGGCTGGTGTTGGCATCGTCCCGGCCGTAGTCAGCAATCTGATCCTCGGCGAAGCGCTCGGCACTCTTACGCCGTTGGAACATGGAACTGAACTCGCCATGGGACATGCCGAGCATGTTCACCGTGTAGAGATCGCCGTGCGTCCACGCATTCAGCACGTTAGGCCCCGCGCGCATCGCCGGCGGATCATCCGTATCACGCTCTACATCTTCCAGCCAGTTCGGGAAAGCCGAGGTCAGGAAAAGCAGTGGGATACGCATCGCTTCGGGATGGACATCGCCCGCCTTTGTAACGAGGCCGGGGAAGTAGCGCATGCTGCCATCCATTTCGGCCAGCGCCCTGATCCGTGGATCGCGGGCCGCCGCGAACAACGATGAAATGCCACCCCAGCTCCAGCTCGCCACGGCAACGTTCGCTGTATCGGCGTCCGGTAGTGTTGCCGCAAAGTTGATCAGGAACGAGATATCGCGAGCCTGCGCATCGATGCCTTCGTTGTCGTCGGTCATGTCGCGGGTGGCGGCACCCATCGATGGGCTTGCGATCACGACGTAGCCGTGGCTGGCAAGGTACTCGCACAAGTCCGCGTTCTCCCACGCGATCGACGAATCGCTGGGCGCGTAGATGACGACCGGGTAGCGGCCCTTCGCCATGGATGCATCGCGGCGGGCCCAGAGCGGAACACCCGCCGACGCCTTTAGCTGCGTCCGCCATTTGTTGTGTCCGGGGTCAGCACTGTCGAAGCGGGTTTCTGAATCCGCCAACGCGGCGTAGTCACCCACCGTCATGGCTGCCCTCGCACTGCCCGTCGACGGGTACCAGACCAGCGTCTGCAAGGGCCGGCCTGCCGCCTTCTTCCCCGGGGATGGAAACGTGCGGGAGGCGTCGTACTGGTTGACCACCTTCAGGCCCACCGCAGACGGGCCGGGTTCCAGCAGGAACTGGAACGTGGCTGTCTCTGCGAACAGCGGTCCGGCGGCGAACGCCAGGGCCAGCGTGATGCACCATCGACGTAGCGGCTTCATGCCATGCCCCAGGGTGAGCGATAAGGTCACGCTACTTTAGATGGCAGGGGGTTTCGGGCATGTGCTGGAAGTATGTGAGGGTGGCGGAAGCTCGGGTCGCGCCCAAGGTCGCTCCTACAACAGCGGCGGGGCGTGCTACTTTTCTTCGGCCTTACCAACCCTGGGGATCCCATGCTCGCACGTACCTGCCTCGCGCTCGCCCTTGCCGCCGCCGTGGCGCTGCCCGCCCTTGCCGAGGAGGCGAAGAAGTCGCCCACACCGAAGGAGCTTCTCGCGAAGTCGACGCCGGCCGACTGGCGCACGCCCGATCCGCAGAACCTCGTGTACATGGATCTGCCGCAAGGCCGCGTCATCATTGAGCTGGCGCAGGACTGGACCCCGGAACACGCCGCCAACATCCGTACGCTGATCCGTGAGCATTATTTCGATGGCACGCAGGTGATCCGCGTGCAGGACAATTTCGTCACCCAATGGGGCGATGCCGATGGAGATGACAAGGCCAAGGCCAGGAGCATCGGCACGGCCAAGGCCACGCTTACGCCTGAGTTCACCCGCAAGGGTGGCAAGCCCTATCCGTTCACCAAACTGGCCGACGGTGACGTGTACGCGCCGGAAGTCGGTTTCTCCGAGGGTTTCCCGGTGGCTCGCGACCCGAAGGCCGGCGAAGCCTGGATCGCCCATTGCTACGGCACCGTGGGCGTCGCCCGCGACACCGGCGCTGAAACCGGCAACGGCAGCTCGCTGTACGCGATCATCGGCCAGGCCCCGCGCAACCTCGATCGCAACCTCGCCGTTGCCGGCAAGGTCATCAAGGGCATGGAGATCCTCTCGGCCTACCCGCGTGGCGGCGAGCCGATGGGCTTCTACGACAAGCCCGAGCAGCGCGTGACGATCAAGAGCGTGCGCCTCGCGGCCGATATGCCGGAAGCCCAACGCACGCCGATCCAGGTGCTGCGTACCGACACCAAACTGTTCGCCGCCGTGGTCGATGCCAAGCGCAACCGCAAGGATGATTTCTACACCCGCCCGGCGGGGAAGATCGACCTGTGCAACATCAGCGTGCCGGTGCGCGACCCGTCGAAGAAATAAGACAGACCCGATGTAGGAGCGCGCTCGCGCGCGATAAACCAACGGAGCGGTAAAGCCGTACCTTCCGGCGGCCGTGACTCGCGCGCAAGCGCGCTCCTACACAATCATTGGGCTGCCGGGGCGTCTGTAACGACGGCCTCGCGCAGCGCGCGCAGCTTGGCCTTCAGCTTTGCCTCGTTATCCGCGCCGACACGAATCATGAATTTCTGGCCGGCCGATAGCTGCTCGTACGTCGGGTTGGCGTAGACATAACCTACCTTTTCCGGGAGCAGTTGGAGGCTACCCTTAGGCTCAGGCGCGTCTAGCAGGTGATCGATGACCTCGATCAGCCGATCGTTGAAGTAACCGTTCGTGCCGAGATCGCGATAGGCCTGCTGGAACAGCGGGTAATTCCGCTTGTACCAGGCGGCCGCGGCCTTCGGGTTCACGTGATCGGCCACGTACATATAGGTGTCGTAGCGTTCCAGGTTTTTCTTCGATTCGACGAACATGCCGTCGTCGGATTGCACCTGGAACCGGCCCGTGGGCGTGCGCATCGGCAGGATGTTCATGCCGATGGTCTGCTTGGGCAGTGCGTCAATCGTGGAGACCATGCGCGAAACGATGGCATCCGGGCGCAGCAGCGACTTCAGCGCGCCGTCACTGGTGAGCGCCAACAACCCCGCGAGGATAGCGTCGTCGCTCTGGTCCAGCGGCGGCAGCGCCGCACTGGATGCGCCAGCGGGGCCGATCGGGTGCTGTGGCAGGGCCGCATCGTGTACCGGCGTGGACGGCAGCACGGCCGACGCGGAGGCGACAGGCTGAGTGGGCTGTGCCGCATCCCTGGCCTGTTTCTCGCGGTAAAGGAACACCGCACCCAAGCCCACGATGGCGACGATCAACACGCCTGCCAACCACTTCGAACCCGACGACTGACTACTCAACGCAACGCACTCCGGTGAAACCAGCCCCCATGGGACTACGAATCACGGCGTTGGTTCAAGGCTACCGGGTCAGGTCCGCTTCATCGATGACGAAGTCGTGGAAGGCCGTACCGCTGGAAAAGCCCATGTTAAAGCCGTACTGCATGCGCACGCTGACGTTAGTGACGACCTGGCAATGGTAGAGGGCGATCAATCGCATCGTGATATCTCGCGCCACTTGCTTATCAGCGACACCGGCGCCTCTTAACTGGATTCGTGCCGACAGGCACTCTGGTTTCCCTGATGCGCCGGCCTTCAACGGCTTCCAGGAAAGCCATGCACCAACGACCTCTACCGGGCCGGTGTCGGGCGCCTTGTCCACGTGGCGGCTCACACCCGGGGCAAAGTGGAGCGACACGGGCAACCGAGCCAGGGCGACCGGGACCGACAAGGCAACCAGCGCGGCCGCGATGCCCAGATGGGGTTTCCACAGGGCGTACCCGGCAAGGCTCTGCCGTGTCGCCCTGCCCCGGATGACAAACGTGCCAGTGGCGAGGTCGTGTATCCCCTGCTTTGTTCGGCGATTGAACGCCAGCATGTAAAGCGTGGCAGTCATCCAGCCACCCACCAGGCCGTTGAACGCCAGTTCGCCGAATGCCCCGGGGGGAGGGACGATGAAGAAATCATTGAGAATGAGTGGCGCGCAGATCAGGGCGGCACGGGCAAACGAACGACCCATGCCAATGACGCGACCTGCGGCGTCCACCACGCGGATGCCAAGCACCTTCTTGCCAGGCGAGCCTGCCCCGCCCCTGCCGCTATCGAATATCCCGAAATAGACCAGGGCAACGGCGAAACCGAGGACACGCGCCCACGGACCGAGCCGGGAGAGCGGATCGAAGAAAAGCATGCCGACGATGTAACCGCCGAGGGAAAGGATGATCCAGTCGATCAGGAAGGCCAGCCATCGACGCCATGTGGCGGAAAGTTGCGCTGGTGTGGGCTGGGCCGGTGCGGCTTCCGTCTGCAAATTCGTTTCCATGCGATCCTCGCTTAATCCGTGAATCATGCACCCGGCGAAGCCCTTGCGGGAAGCCCCCTTGGTCACGGCATAGTCGGGCCGCCGGGGGTCCCCCACTGCCCCGGCACCAGGGCATTCCCACATCGAAACCGTAAGGAGGAAGTATGGCTTTCTCTACGAAGGTCGAGTCGTCCCCGATCGCCGGCATCAACGTCACCCCGCTCGTCGACGTCCTGCTGGTGCTGCTCATCATTTTCATGATCTCGGCGCCGGTCATCGCGCATAAGAACCGTATCGACCTGCCGATCGGTTCGGCGGAGCAACCCAAACCCGTTGAGCCCCTGCGGGTTACGGTCGACCCAGGTGGCATGGTGTTCCTTAACGGCACGCTGGTTAGCGATGCGGCGCTGGCCACTCAACTTGATGTCGCTGTCAGCAGGAGTGGCGACGATGCGTCCCTGCTTCCGAGCGTCGAGCTCCACGCGCGGGACGAAGCGGCTTACGATGACGTAGCGCGTGTCCTCGCGCTGGTTAAGGCGCATGGCCTGCAGCGGATCGATTTCGCCTCGGATTGAGGCATCACTGTGTCGTCGCAGCGAGCGCCTCGAGGATAGGGCGCTCGCTGCGCGTCCCTTCCGTGCACGGTGTTCAGGGCAAGGCAGCCAAGGCACTTGCCCGTTCATTGGTGACCAGGCAGGTCACCGGCTTCGCCATACGATCGACCCGGAAGAACCCGTCCTCACTAGGCGCGTGATAGTAGAGGACCCCACCCACGCAAGTGGCCCGGTTCGCGCGCTCGCCGGCTATCGCATGCCATAGGCGGAGCGCCATCAGCGCCGTGGTGGCGTGGCCGGGGTGCTCGCCATCGCTGTGCAGCCAGGCCGCACCAGGGTCGGCAAGGCGCTGCGAGACCCACGTCTGGCCGATTTCAATGTACCGGGCATGCATCACCTCCGCGATGCGCCGCTCGCCGGCGATGAGTGCTGGCTCGATCGCAGGGTTTGCCTGCCACGTACCGAGGTAATAGACCTTCGCCCCGGCCGAGCGGGCCGCGTCGGCCAGGGCCTTGCTCGCGCGCATCGTGTGCGTGAATTCGTCCGACAGGAAGCAGGCCTCATTCGGACATACCGCGTTGCCGCCACGCTCCTGGAATACCACGTCGGTGTAATGGCCGTTTGCGAGCAACCCGGCGAGGCGCGCATTGTGCTCATCATCGACCAGCGACGCGCCAGGCAGCGCGAATGCGTCGACTTCCACGCCCGGCGGCGCCAGCGACGCCACGGCGGACGGAAGGTTGTTGACGTAAGTGAGGCTGTTGCCGACGAAGAGGATGCGGCGGGTGTGGTCCGCCGCGTGACTGGCGCACGCTATCACCAGAAGACAGGTGGCAAGAACCACCTGTAGGAGCGCGCTTGCGCGCGATGCGGGCTTGCGTGGCATAGGGGTTCCTTGTGCGTTATCGCGGGGTCCATCGCGCGCAAGCGCGCTCCTACATGGCGTTGTCGGGCGGGGCGTAGGTGTATTCGGTTGCTCGGTGGAAGCTGATGCCCTCCCGCTGCTCCACGGCGAGCGGGTGGCCCGGGTCAACGACGAACACGGATGTCGCGTCTTCGGCCCGGTGAGCGGCAGGGTCACGGGCTAACCCGCAGATCTTGCAAACCGTTGCCATCTTTAAGCCCGCGGAAATTGGGAACCGTGTGATCCTGGCGTCACCCATAGGCAATTCGACATAGGCTCGCGGAAAATTCGCCGAAGCATTCGTAGCTTAGCGCGTCCTCGCCGATACCGCATGTTTCGTCACCACCGTGAACGGCGTACATGTATGAAAACCACGGAGGACTGAGCGCCATGCAAATCACAGTAAAGTGCGTAACCGGTGAATCGTATGAAATCGAGGCGGAAGCTCACAATCCGGCCTTGAACGTAAAGGCGGCAATCCAAGACATGACGGGGCTCACGCCCGAGATGCAGCGCTTGATCTATGCGGGAAAGCAGCTAGATGACAACACAGCCCTCTCTGACTATGGCGTAACCGAAGGAAGTGAGCTGACGTTGCTGACACGTTGAAACTAACGCTCGGCGTTTGCGGTAATGGGTCTATCAAACACCAAGAGCACTACCGCATCCACCGGCTGGAGGAGCGCCCCGGAAAAGAAAAAGGCCCGCTGGTGGGCGGGCCTTTCGGGTTACATGTTGCGGCGGTATTCGCCGCCTACGTCGTAGAGGGCGTGGCTGATCTGGCCGAGGCTGTTGTGCTTCACGGCGTCCATTAGCTGCTCGAATACGTTGCGGCGGTCGCGGGCGGTGTTCTGCAGGCTGCGCAGGCTATCCGGGGCCAGGCCGTTGCGGGCCTTGCCGTAGAGCTGCACGTTATCGATCTGCTGGCCCTTTTCTTCCGGCGTGGAGCGGATGAGCTCGATCTCGGTGGCGATCTCGCCGCCGTGGTCCTTGGGCAGGAAGGTGTTGACGCCAATGAGCGGAAGCGAGCCGTCGTGCTTCTTGTGCTCGTAGTACATCGATTCTTCCTGGATCTTGCCACGCTGGTACATGGTATCCATGGCGCCGAGCACGCCACCGCGCTCGCTGATCGCCTCGAACTCCTTGTACACCGCTTCTTCGACCAGATCGGTCAGCTCATCGACAATAAAGCTGCCCTGCCACGGGTTTTCGTTAAAGTTCAGGCCCAGCTCGCGGTTGATGATGAGCTGGATCGCCACGGCGCGGCGCACGCTTTCTTCGGTCGGCGTGGTAATCGCTTCGTCGTACGCGTTGGTGTGCAAGCTGTTGCAATTATCGAACAGCGCGTACAGCGCCTGCAGCGTGGTGCGGATGTCGTTGAACTGGATTTCCTGCGCGTGCAGCGAACGGCCAGAGGTCTGGATGTGGTACTTCAGCATCTGGCTGCGCGCGCTGGCGCCGTAGCGCTCGCGCATGGCGCGGGCCCAGATACGGCGGGCCACGCGGCCGATCACGGTGTATTCCGGGTCCATGCCGTTGGAGAAGAAGAACGACAGGTTGGGCGCGAAATCGTCGATCTGCATGCCGCGGGCGAGGTAGTACTCGACGATGGTGAAGCCGTTCGACAGCGTGAAGGCGAGCTGGCTGATCGGGTTGGCACCGGCTTCGGCGATGTGATAGCCGGAGATCGATACCGAGTAGAAGTTGCGGACCTTGTGGTCCACGAAGTACTGCTGGATATCGCCCATCATGCGCAGAGCGAACTCCGTACTGAAGATGCAGGTGTTCTGGGCCTGGTCTTCCTTCAGGATATCGGCCTGCACGGTACCGCGCACGGTAGCGAGCGTGTACGCCTTGATGCGCGCGTAGGTCGCGTCATCCACCACTTCCTCGCCGGAAACGCCCAGGAGACCGAGGCCCAGGCCGTTATTGCCGGCCGGCAGGTCGCCAGTGTAGCGCGGGCGGTTGCCATCGGGGTACAGCTCGGCGATGCGAGCGTTCACTGCCTCCCAGCGGGCGGGCTCCTCGTTAAGGTGCTTCTCGATGTTCTGGTCGATCGCCGTATTCATGAACATGGCGAGGATGATCGGCGCGGGGCCGTTGATCGTCATTGACACCGAGGTGCTGGGTGCGGACAGGTCGAAGCCGGAGTACAGCTTTTTCATGTCATCCAGCGTGGCGATCGACACGCCGGAATTACCGATCTTGCCGTAGATATCCGGGCGCGGGGCCGGGTCTTCTCCGTACAGCGTGACCGAATCGAACGCCGTGGACAGGCGCGCGGCGGCACCGCCCAGCGACAGGTAATGGAAGCGACGGTTGGTGCGCTCCGGGGTGCCCTCGCCCGCAAACATGCGGGTGGGATCCTCGCCGGCGCGACGGTAAGGGAACACACCGCCGGTGTACGGGTAGTGGCCTGGCAGATTTTCGCGCATGAGGAACCAGAGCTGCTCGCCCCAGTCCTTCGTCTTCGGCGGCGATACCTTCGGGATCTTTTGATGGCTCAGCGATTCGCGATAGTTCTCCACGCGGATCACCTTGTCGCGCACCGTGTACTCGTTGTACTCGGCGGTGACCGATGCAAAGCGTACCGGCCACTCGCGCAGCAGGTTGATCGCCTCGCTGCTGAGCTCACGCACGGCCGTGTTATAGCGCTGGCGCAGCGTGGCGAGCGAGCGGTCACCGTCCACGGTGAGCTGGGCATGGTCGTAAAGATCGAACGCGCGCGGCAGCGCGTCGTCGCCGATGTCTTTCAGCGACTCAAAATAGTGCTGGGCCTTCGCGGCGGCTTCGGCCTGCTTCGCGATGGACGCGTTCACGCCACGCCCCTGCTCGGCGATCTCGGCCAGGTAACGAACGCGGCTGCCCGGGATGAGCACCGTGGCGCGCGGCTCACGCAGGCTGGTGTCGAGGTCGGGCGTCCAGCCCGTGGCCGGCAGCGAGAGCTTCTCGCGCAACAGGCGGCACAGGTTGTCGAACATCCAGGTCACGCCCGGATCGTTGAACTGGCTGGCGATGGTGGGGTACACCGGCACCTTGTCGTCGGCCAGGTTGAACGCCGTGCGGTTGCGCTTCCACTGCTTGCGCACATCACGCAGCGCATCTTCGGCGCCACGCTTGTCGAACTTGTTCAGCACCACGAGCTCGGCGAAGTCGAGCATGTCGATCTTTTCGAGCTGGCTGGCGGCGCCGTACTCGCTGGTCATCACGTAGACCGGGAAATCGACCAGATCAACGATTTCCGAATCACTCTGGCCGATACCGGCCGTTTCCACGATGACCAGATCGTAAGCCTGGGCCTTCAGGAAATCGATGCAATCGTGCAGCACCACCGAGGTGGCGGCGTGCTGGCGGCGCGTCGCCATGGAGCGCATGTAGACGCGGTGGCTGCGCAACGAGTTCATACGGATACGATCGCCCAGCAGCGCGCCACCGCTACGGCGGCGGGTCGGATCGACCGCGAGCACGGCAATGCGCATCTCGGGGAACGCATGCAGGAAGCGCAGCAGCAGCTCATCCACGACCGATGACTTACCCGCGCCGCCGGTGCCCGTGAGACCCAGCACCGGCGTCTTCCCACCCGCCAACTTCCATTCCTTGCGCAGGCGCTCGAGCTCGGCCGCCGGCAAGCCATCCTCCTCGATCGCCGAGAGCATGGCACCAATGGAGATTTCGTCTTCGATCGATGCGGCAGCGGGCACGGCCTCGGCACGCGCCTTCTGTGCGTTGCGGGTACGCGTCATCACATCTTCGATCATTTCGACGAGGCCGAGCTTCATGCCATCGTTCGGGTGATAGATGCGCTCGACGCCGTACGCCTGCAGCTCGCGGATTTCTTCCGGCGTGATGGTGCCACCGCCGCCGCCGAACACGCGGACGTGGCCGGCGCCGCGCTCGCGCAGCATGTCCACCATGTACTTGAAGTACTCAACATGACCGCCCTGGTAAGACGACAGCGCGATAGCGTCCGCGTCTTCCTGCAGTGCCGCGCGCACCACGTCTTCCACCGAGCGGTTGTGCCCCAGGTGGATCACCTCGGCACCCTGGCTCTGGATGATGCGACGCATGATGTTGATCGCCGCGTCGTGGCCATCGAACAGGCTCGCCGCCGTGACGAAACGCAGCGGCTTCGCCTCCGCGTCGGTGCTGCTGGCGGGGATATGCTTGGGCTGCGAGCTCATGGAAACTCCGGGTAGAACCATCGTCGGGGTGGGGAACCCCTTAATTCTACCGCCGGGGCCCGCGAGGCCTCTGACGCAGTGCAGCGAGACGCGTGCGTACGTTACGCAGCCGCTTCGTCACCACCGCCAAAATCCACGCCGGAAAGGAAGGCCAGCGCGGCCGCCTGGACGCACTCGTCATCCACGATGCGGCGATGGCCCAGACGACGCGTCTTCAGCAGGATCGAGCCCGGCCAAAGGCTGGCGTAGAGCTCGCCCTCTTCCACCGGCACGTCGCGATCGAAGAAATCGTGGACGATCAGCGCCGGTTGCTTCCGGTTCGGCACATGGTTGCGGATATGCAGATCGCCGATCTGCACGCCGGTGCGCTCGGCCAACGTATCGTGCAACGAGGGTCGCAGGTGCTGCGCCAGGCGTACGAAGCGGGCAAATCGCGATGTGGCGGCCTCGGGATCAGCCGCCGGCGCGATCAACACCACGCGTTTGGCGGTCCAGCCATCGTCCAGCGACAGCGCCACCGCGGCACCGCCCAGGGAGTGCGCGATCACGCCTTCCGCGTCACCGTAATGCCGGCCTATCGCCGTCACCGTGCGGACGAAATCGGGCAAGGTGCACAACTCGCCACCACTGTGGCCATGCGCCGGTTGATCGAACGCCACGGCGGCCCACCCCTTGGCCAGCAGCTGTTCCGCCCAGGTTTCCCAGCGGAGCCCGAGACTGGACCAGCCATGCGCCAGCAGGATGTATGGCTGGGTGGCGGGATCCCCCCAGACATACGTGGCGATCTGCTCGCCATCCACGTCGACCACCTCGCGCCGTGCCGTCATGGTGGACAGCGCATGCGCGGCACGCTCGCGGCTGCTCGGCAGGGGCGTCTGGAACACGCGGGCGGCATGCGCCACCGTGCGCCCCGGCGCCAGGCGGCTTCCAAAGCGGTAGGCGAAGCGAATGCCAAGCAGCGTCGCGACAGTACGGGCGCCGAAACGGCGGGGCGGCTTCATGGGGCGGGAGCGGGTCTGTAGGGTTCGCATCAGGGTTTGGTGCAGGCTCAGGCTGCCAAGGTTCCCTTAGCAACACCTTTCGCCGTAGCTTTCACGAAGCTGAACATCTCACACCGACGGGGTCAACCCGATGACACGGGCTACGTTTTTTCTCACGAGTTCGCATCCCCGCGAACGCCGAAGGAGAGACCGCATGCGCAACCTTACCCGCACCTTTGCTGCCGTGGCCGCCCTGGGCCTGGCCGTTGGCGCCGCCAGCTACACCCCGCCGGCCGCCGCGCGGGAAGTCGTCGTGATTCGCAATGCCCCGCCGCCGCCGCGCTTTGAGCGCGTGCCCCCGCCGCGCGTGGGCTACGTGTGGGCGCCGGGTTACTGGAACTGGTACGGCGGCCGCTACGTGTGGGTCGGCGGCCGTTGGGCGGCAGCGCGCCCGGGCTATGTCTACCGCGGCCCCGGCTGGCGTCCGTACCGGGGCGGTTACCACTATGAACGCGAGACCTGGGTACGCGATCCGCACTGGCACCGCTAAATTCTTAACATTTGCGTGCTGCGGCGCATCTACCAACTCGCGAATAACGGTTTAAACTACGCAGCTGACACGCCAATCTCGCCCCCGCCTCAACGGCCGGGGCGATTTTTTTGGATGGTCATTTCCCCACCGGTGGCCTCGGCCGCCGGTTCGCCCCAAAGGGGGGCGGGCTGCTAACAATGAAAACTGGAGTTTGCGTTCGATGATTTTCGAAACCATCGCCAACACGGGCCACGAAGAAGTCGTCTTCTGCCATAACAAGGACGCGGGCCTGAAGGCCATCATCGCGATCCATAACACCGTGCTTGGCCCGTCGCTGGGCGGCCTGCGCATGTGGCCCTACAAGTCCGAGCAGGACGCAGTGAACGATGTGCTGCGCCTTTCGCGCGGCATGACGTACAAGAACGCGGTGGCCGGCCTGAACCTCGGCGGCGGCAAGGCCGTCATCATCGGCGATCCCTCCAAGGACAAGTCCGAAGCGCTATTCCGCGCCTTCGGCCGCTTCGTCAACTCGCTCAACGGCCGTTACATCACCGCCGAAGACGTGGGTATCGACGTGAACGACATGGAATATGTCTACCGCGAAACCGAATACGTGACCGGCGTGCACCAGGTGCACGGCGGTTCGGGCGATCCCTCGCCGTTCACCGCGTTCGGCACGCTGCAGGGCCTGATGGCCGCGCTGCAGGCCAAGCACGGCAACGAAGACGTGGGCAAGTACAGCTACGCCGTGCAGGGTTGCGGCCACGTGGGCAGCGAGTTCATCAAGCTGCTGCGCGAGCAGGGCGCCAAGGTGTTCGTCACCGATATCAACAAGGATGCGGTGCAGCGCTGCGTCGATGAGCTCGGCTGCGAAGCCGTGGGCCTGGACGAGATCTACGACGTCGATGCCGACGTGTACAGCCCGTGCGCCCTGGGCGGCACCGTGAACGAGCAGACGATCGACCGCATCAAGGCGAAGATCATCTGCGGTGCGGCCAACAACCAGCTGGCCACCGATGCGATCGGTGACGAGCTTGCGCGCCGCGGCGTGCTGTACGCGCCGGATTACGCCGTGAACGCCGGTGGCGTCATGAACGTGTCGCTGGAAATCGACGGTTACAACCGCGAGCGCGCCATGCGCATGATGCGTACGATCTACTACAACGTCGGCCGCATCTTCGAAATCTCCGGCCGTGACAACATCCCGACCTACAAGGCCGCGGACCGCATGGCGGAAGAGCGCATCAACGCCATCGGCAAGATCCGCCTGCCGCACATGGGCAACGGTGCGCCGCGCTTCCAGGGCCGCATGCGCGGTCAGTAAGCGGCACGCTGGCAACACCTGGAAGGCCGCCGGGGCAACCCGGCGGCCTTTTTGTCGCCCCGCGCAAACCGCGCTCCAGAGCCGTTTGGCTCAAATGTGAAGACGCGTGGCGCGTGGCCCGGGCACGGCACCCGCAGGAATCTGCCGATCGCGGTTGTCCCGCGCCGTGATCTGCTACACTTTGCCGCGCCCCGGCCTCTTGTAAGGCTTTGCCTTTACGAAGCTTTTGGGTGCAGGGGGAACCTCCGCCATCCGGGCGGAATCACCAAATCCAAGATCACGACCTTCGTCGCTCCGGCGGCGCCGCCTTTCCCTTGTCCCGTGTGGACAGCAAGGCACGCCAGGCGGAGCTGAAATGGACTTACCGAGCATATGAGCGCGATCCCCGCTGAAACCTTCACCCAAGCCGATATTCTGGCTCGCATTCGGTCCGTCCTGCACGAGACGTTCGAGATCGACCCGGCGAAGGTTACCCCCGAGGCTAACCTCTTCACTGACCTGGAACTGGACAGCATCGACGCGATCGATCTGGCTATCCAGGTACAGGACATGACCGGCACCCGGATCAAGCCCGAAGACTTCAAGAGCGTGCGCACCGTGGGCGATGTAGTCGCCACCGTGCAGCAGCTGGTCGCGCGCTGACGCGGCATGGTGGGCACCGCCGGACCGCGCGACGCCGCGGAACGTAGCTTCGCACCGTGCGCGGTCGTGCCCATCTACAACCACGGCCGCACCATCGCCGCCACGGCGGATGCGCTGGCAGCCCATGGGCTGCCCGTGCTGATCGTGGATGATGGCTCCAACGAGGAAACCCGCCGCATCCTGGACGACCTGGTCGCCGGGCGCGACGAGCTGCGCCTGATCCGCCAGCCCCGTAACGGCGGCAAGGGTGCCGCGCTTTCCGCAGGGTTCCAGGCCGCGCACGCGGCCGGCTACACCCACGTACTGCAGATCGATGCCGACGGCCAGCACGATACGGCCGATGTACCGCGATTCCTTGCCGAGGCGCAGGCCATGCCTGAGGCCATGGTGTGCGGCTGCCCCGTATACGACGAATCCATTCCGAAGGCGCGGCTGTACGGCCGTTACCTCACCCATGCCTGCGTGTGGCTGGAAACACTCTCCTTCGACATCAAGGACTCGATGCTGGGCTACCGCCTGTACCCGCTGGCCGCGACGTGCGAGGAGATGTCCCGTAAGCCCTTTCCGCCCCGCATGGATTTCGATACGGAGATCGCCGTGCGTCTCTATTGGCGCGGGGTGCCCGTGCGCAACGTGGCCACCCGGGTGATCTACCCGGAGAATGGCCTGTCCCATTTCCGCCTGTGGCGTGACAACGCCCGCATCACGGCCATGCATACCCGCCTGCTGCTGGGCATGCTGCCGCGCGCGCCGCGCCTGATCCATCGCAAGCTCACACGGAAACCCGATTCATGCGCCGTCTGATCGCCCTGCTCGCCCTTCTCTGTTGCACCACGCTGGCATATGCCCAGACGGCACCCGCCGCGGCACCTACGCTGGTCGATGATGTGTTGACCCATCTGGCGAAGCACCAGCGGGTGCGCGCCGAGTTCACCCAGCGTCGTGAAAACCCCGACCTGGCCGAACCGCAGGTCAGCACCGGCGACCTGCTCTTCGTCATCGGCAAGGGCATGATGTGGCATACACGCGCCCCTTACGAAGACACGCTGGTACTCACCGGTGGCGATACCCGCCGGTTGAACGCGCAGGGCAAGCTGGAGCGCGTGCGCGATGGCAACCGTGGCGTCAGCCAGGTTTCCGGCATGCTGCAGGGCCTGTTGGCCGGCAAGACCGATGAAGCGGCGCGCCAGTTCACGATCACGGCCGAAGGCAGCGTGGATAACTGGACCCTGCACTTCGTACCGAAGCAGGCGCGTGTCGCCCGTGTGCTCGCCGGGATCACGCTCAAGGGCGATGCCTTCCTCGAATCGATCGATGTGAACCTTGCCAGCGGTGAGCGCACCGCGATCTCGTTCGCGAATACGCGCGAGGCCGGCGCGCTCTCCGCGGTTGAAACCAGCGCGCTCGGCGCCGAATGAAGCCCGCGCCGACCACGCTCCGCGCGGCTGCGTTCGCCGCGGTGTCACTGCTGGTGTGCGCCCTGGGCGTGTGGCTGCTCTTTGGCCGTGGCGCGTCGCCGCTGCAGACCGATCTGCTCGCCATGCTCCCGGCCACCGAACGCAACGCACTGGCGGAAGATGCCGTGGAGCGCCTTGCCCGTGCCAGTGGCGATCGCATGATCCTGCTGGTGGCCAACAAGGATGATGACGCCGCAAAGGATGCCGCGCGGGAACTCGGCGAGGCCCTGGGCAAGGACAAGGTGTTTGCGCATGTGCTGGCGGAACTGCCGCCATTCGACATGGAGCAGCTGGTTAACCCGTTCCTGCCCTACCGCTTTCACCTGCTGACGAACGAAGACCGGGCCGCACTCGCAGCACGCGGATACGATCCCGTTGATACGTTGAAGCGCCGCCTCAACGAACCGTTCGGCGCCAACGTTGGCCCAAAGCTCGGTGACGACCCGTTCGGCTGGCTGCAGCACTGGCTGGATCGGCAACCGTGGAACCGCTCCACGCTGGTACCGGAAGACGACCTGCTGACCGCACACCGCGACGATGGCAGCTACGTGCTGGTCGTGGCCACGCTGGACGGCTCATCCTACGACGATGGCGTGCAGCGCCGCGCGTTGGGCGCCCTGGACCAGGCCGAACACGAGGTCATCGCGAAGCACCCTGGTACGCATGTGCTTCGCACCGGCGCCATTTTCTACGCCGCCGCGGCACGCGCCGGTGCCGAGCGTGATACCCACGTCGTCGGCATCGCCTCCACCGTCGGCATCGCCATCCTGTTGCTGTTCGTGTTCCGCTCCATGCGGCCGCTGCTCATCGCGTTCCTGTCGACCGCGCTGGGCGTGATCGGCGCCACGGTAGCGACCATCCTGGTGTTCGGCCAGCTGCACCTGTTGACGCTGGTATTCGGCGCCGCATTGCTCGGCGAAGCCGTCGATTACTCCATCCAGTACCTGTGCGCGCGCGCCAATGCGGGCCCCGCCTGGGAACCGATGCGTGGCGTGCGCCAGGTGCGCCCCGCCCTGCTTCTTGCGCTGGCTACATCGCTACTGGGCTACGCGCTGCTCGCGCTGGTGCCGTTCCCGGCCCTGCGCCAGATGGCAGTGTTCGCCATCGCCGGCATGGCCGTCGCCTGCGCCAGCGTGTTCTGGCTGCTCCCCGCCTTGCTGCGCAACCCGGGCAACGCGCCGCTGGCCGCACCGTTCGTACGCGTGGCGCTGGCATGGCAGCGTGTCGCCTCGGGTCGCCGCGCCTTCGTGGCCATCGGCGTGCTCGTGTTCATCGCGATTCCCGGCTGGATCAAGCTGGGCCACGACGATGACATCCACCTGCTGATTTCGCCGCCCGCGACGCTGGAAGCGCAGACGAACCAGATCCGCGACATCGCCGGCTTCGGAGGTGGGAGCCAGTTCTGGCTGGTGGAAGGGGATAGCCCCGAGGCCGTGCTTGAGCACGAGGAAGCATTGACCGATCGCCTGCAGAAGGAAGGCATTGCCTGGACGGGCATGACGGGGATGCTGCCGTCGCAGAAGCGGCAGGCCGAAAATGTCGCCGCTGTGACGTGGGCGTTCTGCCGGAACGCGGTCGGCGTCCTCGGCGTCAGCAACGACCTGGCGCGTATGCAAGTTCACGCGTTCATGGGAACGGCGGGTTTCAAGTGGGATGCGGCTCAGGCGTATGCCGCCGCCTTCCCCGGCAAGGCATTCACGCTCGATGACTGGAAGCGCATCCCGGCCTATATGCCGTTCCAGTACCTGTGGATGGACAAGGGCAGTATCGTAGTGCCGCAGGGCGATGTAGACGTGGAGCGCATGCGCGCTGCCGCCCGTGGCCTTCCCGGCGTGTCGGTCATCGACAAGCCGGCGAGCATTTCCACGCTGTTCGGCGAGTATCGCGGCTTCGCCAGTCTGTGGCTGGGTGCGGCGATGCTACTGGTGGCGGCCGCATTCGCATGGCGCTATGGCCTGCGCGGCGCGTGGCGCGTCTTGCTTCCGCCCTTGGCCGGCATCGTTTTCAGCGTGGCCGCCCTTGGTTACCTGAACCAGCCGCTCACGCTGTTCCACCTCATGGCCCTCATGCTCGTGCTGGGCGTGGGCGCGAACTACGCCGTATTCCTGCGCGAAGGCGAGCCGCATTCCGCGCACACCCCCGGCGCCGCTTACGCCGGTGTACTGCTCTCGGCAGTCACCGCCCTGCTTTCGTTCGGTTTGCTGGCCCTGAGCACCATGCCCGCCCTGCAACATTTTGGGCTCACCCTATTGCTGGGGATCGGCTTTACCGCCCTCCTCGCCCCGGTGAGCGCACCTGCACCTGTGAATTCAAACGCATGAACACCACCGCACACGCCAAGGGAGATCGCGCAATGAAACGCGTTGTCGTTACCGGCATCGGCGGCATTACGCCCCTGGGCCACGACTGGGCCACGATCGAGCCGCGCCTGCGCCAGTTCCACAATGCCGTGCGCCGCATGGGCGAATGGGACTATTTCGATGCGCTGAACGGGCGCCTCGGCGTGCCCGTCGACGATTTCAAGACGCCGCCGCACTGGTCGCGCAAACACACCCGTTCCATGGGCCGCGTGGCCTTGCTAGCCACCGCCGCGAGCGAGCTGGCCCTGGCGGATGCCGGGCTGCTCAACGATGAAAGCATCCGTGACGGTCGCATGGGCGTGGCCTACGGTTCGTCAGGCGGAAGTATCGAGCCGGCACGCACTGTTGGCCGCATGCTGGAAACCGGTTCCATGCAGGGCGTGACCGCCACGAGCTACATCCAGATGATGGCGCATACCACGGCGGTGAACGTGGGTGTGTTCTTTGGCCTCAAGGGCCGCGTCATCACCACCTCCAGCGCGTGCACGTCGGGCAGCCAGGCCATCGGCTACGGCTACGAGGCGATCCAGCAGGGCAAGCAGCAGTTGATGCTTTGCGGCGGCGCCGAGGAGCTCTCGGGCCCGGGTGCGGCCGTGTTCGATACGCTGTTCGCCACCAGCACGCGCAACGAAACGCCCGACCTCACCCCGCGCCCGTTCGACGGCAAGCGTGACGGCCTTGTGGTCGGCGAAGGCGGCGTGACCCTTGTGCTCGAGGAATACGAACATGCGCTGGCGCGTGGCGCCCGCATCTATGCGGAAGTCGTTGGTTACGGCACCAACTCCGATGGCGCGCACATCACGCAGCCGACGCGCGAGACCATGGCCGCAGCGATGCGCATGGCCCTCGCCGATGCGGGCCTGCGACCAGAGGCCATCGGTTATGTGAGCGCCCACGGCACGGCTACCGATCGCGGCGATGTGGCCGAGAGCCACGCGACGCACGACGTGCTCGGTGCCAACGTGCCGATCAGCTCGATGAAAAGCTACGTGGGCCACACGCTTGGCGCCTGCGGCGCGTTGGAAGCGTGGTGGGCGATCGAGATGATGCGTGGCGGCTGGTTCGCCCCCACGATCAACCTGGAAACGCCGGACGCGGAATGCGCCACGCTGGACTACGTGACGGGTGACGGCCGTCAGATCCGCACCGATTTCGTGATGAGCAATAACTTTGCGTTCGGCGGCATCAATACGTCGCTGATCTTCAAGGCGCACGCCTGATGCGTCGCGTGGTCGTCACTGGCATGGGCGCGGTCACCTGCCTGGGCCCGGGTCGCGCCGCGCTGTTCGACGGCTTGCGCGCTGGCCGTGAAGGCTTCCAGGACATGCCGGGCTATGCGGCCTTGGGCATGCGCTGCCGGACCGCCGCACCGGTGGACCTGGGCTCGCTGGAACCGCCGCCGCGCAAGCTGCGCCGGTACTTCCCGCAGGCGGCTGAATACGCATGGCACGCTACCCGCGAAGCGCTCGCGGAAGCCGGGATCGACGAGGCGCGCGTGCGCGAGCGCGACGTGGGCATCCTCATGGGTGGCTCTGCGGCCCTGTCCGAGTACGAAGCTGGCCTGGACGTCTTCCATGCGAAGGGCTACTCACGCCTTTCGCCGTTCATCGTCCCGCGCAGCATGGGCAGCGCCGTCGCGGCCACCCTGATCCACGCCTTCGGTTTTGGTGGCCGTGGTTTTGCGGTGGGTTCGGCCTGCACCAGTGCCACGCATGCGATCGGCCAGGCCATGGAGCTGATCCAGCTCGGCCGGCAGGAGATCGTGGTATGCGGCGGTGCCGAGGAACTGCACGACAAGGCCTCCATGTGCTTTGACGTGATGAATGCGCTAACCACCACGAGCGTGGCGGGTGAGCGCGTTTCCACGCCGTACGCCGCCGATCGCGACGGGATCGTGCTCGGCGGGGGCGCCGGTGTGCTGGTCCTGGAATCGCTTGACCACGCGCTGGCGCGCGGTGCGACCATCCTGGCCGAAATGGCCGGCTACGGCGCAGCGTCCGATCCGGAAGGCATGGTAAGCCCGCATAGCGAGGGCATGGCAGAAGCCATGCACCAGGCGATCGACCTGGCCGGCGTTATCCCCGATTACGTGAACACCCACGCCTGCGCCACGCTGGATGGCGACCTGGCCGAATGGGCGGCCCTGCGCCGGGTATTTGGCGACCGCGGGCAAGCGGTGCCGTGGATGTCTTCGATCAAGGGCCTGGTCGGCCATGCGCCCGCCGCCGCGGGTGCGCTGGATGCCATTGCCTGTGTCGGCATGATCGAACACGGCGTTCTGCTGGCCGGTGCGCCGCCGCGCCAGTTGGATGAGGCCTTTGCCGAGGCACCCTTGCTGGATGCGGAGCGTGCGGCACGGGTCGATGCGGTGCTATCCAACAGCTTCGGTTTCGGGGGCAGCTGCGCCGCCCTGGTCATCCGGCGCTACCATCAACCCGACCTTGCCCAGGCCTAGCCCCTTCCCATGGACCTTGTAGCCGACACGACGAAACGCCGCGCCGACGCCTGGCCCTGGCGCTTCGTATGCACTGTCCTGTCGTTCGCCCTGTTCGGCGTGGGCGGGCTCGTACTGCGGCTCCTTATCCTGCCCGTGGTCATGCACTGGCCTGCCCCCCTGGCGGTGCGCCGGCGGCGTGCGCGGCGCACGGTGGGCCGCGCGTTCTGGCTGCATTCGCAGTTCATGTTCCGGACCGGCGTCGTCGCTTACCGGTTCGAAGGCCTCGAACGGCTGGGCCGCCCCGGCCAGATGATCGTGGCGAACCACCCGTCGCTCATCGATGTGGTGTTCCTGATCGGCCACGTGCCCGATGCGAACTGCGTGGTGAAGCACAGCCTGTGGAAAAACCCCTTTATGCGCGGGCCGATCTCGGTGGCGCAGTACATCAGCAACGACGGCAGTGCCGATATGCTCGACCGCGCGGCCGATGTGTTGCGTGAGGGCCAGACCCTGATCGTCTTCCCCGAAGGCACGCGCACCACCCCCGGGCAAGCACCGGTGTTCCACCGCGGCGCCTCGGCTATTGCCGTTCGCGGCGCCACCATCATCACGCCGGTATTCATCACGGTGAAGCCCACCACTCTCACCAAGGCCGATCCCTGGTACCACGTTCCCCATCGCCGCGTGCAGATGCACTTCCGCGTGGGCGAAGACATCAACGTGGCATCGTTTTCCGAGGCGGCACCCGCCCCCATCGCGTCGCGCCGCATCAACGAGCACCTTCACCGCCTGTACGCGCGGGAGCTGCAGGCATGAACCCGCACAGCAACGAAAAGAACTCCCGCAAGCTCGCTAACCTCCTGTTGGTGGTCGTGGGCATCCTGTACCCGTTCATCGTCTACTTCGGCAGCGATCACGTATCGCCGCCCCTGTTCGGCCTGATCCTGGGGGCCCTCTGGCTGGTCCGGGCACCTGCGCTGGTGCATCAACCCGGTGGCAGATGGATGCTCGGCATTACCCTTGCCTACTGCGCCGTGCTGGCGTTTGGGGGCCACGAGCACCTGTTGCGCTGGTACCCCAGCTTGATCTGCGGCCTGCTCCTCGCGGCGTTCGCGCTCAGCCTGGTGTTTGGGCCACCGATCATCGAGCGAGTTGCGCGCATGATGGAGCCCGACCTGCCCCAGGCGGCGGTGCCCTACACCCGCAAGGTCACGTGGGTCTGGGCGGTGTTCTTCGCCATCAACGGCACCTGTTCCGCCTTGCTCGCCGCATGGGGCCCCCTCTCGTGGTGGACCTTCTACAACGGTGTAATCGCCTACGTGGCCATGGGCACGCTGTTCGCCGTGGAGTGGGTATGCAGGCAGCGCATGCGCCGCCGCCTGCGCAATACGCCCATGAACACCGCAGCGGGCCGTCTCGCATCGCACCCGTGGGTGGCTGCCGCGGCGGGCGGCAATGCAGGAAACCAGGTGCCGGGCATTGTCGTTGCCCTTACCCCATCGGGTCGCATGGCCCTGTCGCGGCACGGCCGTGCTGGCATCATCAGCGAGCTGGGCCAGCATGCCGCCGGCGACGACGCGCTGGCGACACCCATGGCGTGGCGGTTCGTCGATGCGCTGCCTGAAGCGGCGAGAATCGACCTGCTGTTGCAGGCACCGCTACCGCGTATCGCCCAGGTGCTCTCCGAACGCGTGGAAGCAGGCACGCACGTGCTTGACCTGGTGCTGCCACTGGACCTGGCCTGCTTCGCCGAGCATTTTCCCGAAGCGCCCGTGCTGCCGGGCGTGCTGCAGATCGCCTGGGCCATCGAGTTCGCCGCATCACGCTTTGGCACCACGCCGACGTGCCGCGGCATGGACCAGCTCAAGTTCCAGCGGCTTTTGCGCCCGGGCGACCGCGTGTCGCTGGCCCTTCGCCACGACAAGGAACGCGGCCGCCTGCACTTCGCCTACCGCGTTGGTGACGCCCTGTGTTCGTCAGCGCATCTTCGGGTCGACACCGCGCCGGGGGTGATCCATGCGCGGTAAAGGCGTACTGGCGGCCGAGATCGATGTGATCGTGCCGTTCTTCGATGTGGATTCACTCGAGATCGTGTGGCACGGCCACTACGTGAAATACCTTGAGGTCGCCCGTTGTGCGCTGCTTGACGATATCGGGCACAACTACGTGAAGATGAAAGACACCGGCTTCGCGTGGCCCATCATCGACCTGCAGTTGCGCTATGCGCGTGCGGCCCGATTCGGCCAGGCCCTGCGCGTTCGCGCCGAACTGGTGGAGTGGGAAAACCGGCTGAAGATCCATTACACGGTGAGCGATGCCGCCACCGGCGAGCGCCTGACGCGCGCCAGCACCATCCAGGTGGCCGTGCGCGTGGCCGATGGCGAGATGCAGCTGGTGTCGCCGGCCTGCTTCACCCGCGATGTGGAAGACCGACTCGCTCGCGAGGCCAATGCACCGTGACCCATTGGGCTATTGAACAATTGCTACCCCACGCTGGCCGCATGGTATGGCTTGATCGCGTCGTGGAATGGGATGCCGAACGCGTCGTCTGCGAGCGCACCGTGCGCCATGGCGATCTGGAAGTCACGGCCGAAGGCTTGCCGACCTGGGCCGGGGTGGAACTGATGGCCCAGGCGATCGCCGCGTGGAACGGTTGTCAGGTGCTATCGGCCGGCGGACAGGTGCGCCCCGGCTTCCTGCTCGGCACGCGAGCCTACCGCGCCGATGGCGACTTCTTCCCGCCAGGCGCTCGCCTGCTTGTGGAAGCCACGCGCACATTCCACGACGAAGACGGCATGGCCTCGTTCGCCTGCCGGATCACCGCGGCAGGCACACAGGCCGAAGCACGATTGACCGTATTCAGCCCGCCCGACCCCACACCATTTCTCGATCCGCGCCACCACAGCCTGGACCCCACCGGAAACGCTCCATGACCGACACCATCCTCGTCACGGGATCCAGCCGCGGCATCGGCCGCGCGATCGCGCTGAACCTTGCCGATGCCGGCTACGATATCGTGGTGCACTGCCGCTCCCGCCGCGACGAAGCGGAAGCGGTGCAGGCCGAAATCATCGCTATGGGCCGCCATGCCCGCGTGCTGCAGTTCGACGTGGCCGAACGCGCAACGACCGCCGCCGCCCTTGAGGCCGATGTGGCCGCCCATGGCGCGTACTACGGCGTGGTGTGCAATGCCGGCCTTACCCGCGATGGTGCCTTTCCGGGTCTTACCGCCGAGGATTGGGACCAGGTGCTGCGGACCAACCTTGATGGGTTCTACAACGTGTTGCACCCGCTGGTCATGCCCATGATCCGCCGGCGCGCATCCGGTCGCATCGTATGCATCACCTCGGTGTCCGGCCTGATCGGCAACCGTGGCCAGGTGAACTACAGCGCCTCCAAGGCAGGCGTGATCGGCGCGGCGAAAGCCCTTGCCGTGGAGCTGGCCAAGCGCAAGATCACCGTGAACTGCGTTGCCCCCGGTCTTATCGATACCGACATGCTCGACCCCGATGTGCCTGTAGAGCAGATCCTGAAGGTCATCCCGATGGAACGTAGCGGCACACCGGAAGAAGTCGCCTCGGCCGTCCGTTTCCTGGTGAGCCCGGAAGCCAGCTACATCACACGCCAGGTGCTCGCGGTGAACGGCGGCCTCTGCTAAACACAGGGCATGCCCACCCTTCGCCACCTCGCTGAATCCGACCGCTTCGCGGATGTCATCCGCGTACTGCTGGCGCTGGGCGGGGTGGCGGCCTGGTGCACCCTGCATGGCCCTGCGGACGCCATTGTCCCGGCGCTGCTCGGCGCCATCGCCTGCGCGCTGGCCGAAACGGACGATGCATGGCGCGGGCGCCTCCGCGGGCTCCTGGTCACACTGATCTGTTTCGCCCTCGCTGCCAGTGCCGTAAAGGCGGCGATTGGCACACCCATCGTGTTTGCACTGCTCCTGCCGGTGGGCACGTTCCTGCTGGTCATGCTCGGCGCTGCCAGCGGCCGGTACGCCACCATCGCCACGGCGACACTCATCCTCGCCGTGTACACGATGATCGCCTCGGATGCCGCGAATGGCCACGGCGCCGAGGAGACATTCGCCCTCGTCGCCGGCGCGGCCTGGTACGGCATCCTTTCGCTGTCGTGGAGCGCACTGGCGCCCCAGCGCGCGGTACGCCATGCGCTGGCACGGCTGTTCGAATCACTGGCCGTGCTGATCGAGGCCAAGGCGGCGCAGTTCGAACCCGTGCGCGGGCTCGACCATGAGGCGCTCGCGGTCGAATTCTCGCGCCGCAACCAGCGCACCGTGCAAGCACTGACCGAAGTCCGCGTGGCGCTTATCGATCGCATCGGACGGCGCCAGCCACGTGGCCGCGCCGCATCGCGCCTGGCCATGTTCTTCGTGGCCCAGGATATCCACGAGCGAATTACCTCCTCGCACTACCCCTACGACGAGCTGGCCGACGCGCTGTACCACAGCGACCTCATGTTCCGATTCGGCCGGCTGCTACGGCTGCAGGCGGGCGCCTGCCGTGAACGCGCCGCCGCCATACGCACGGGCGCTCCCCTACGCTCCATCGCACTTCCGCGCGCTGCGCTGGATGACTTGCGCGATGCATTGGCGTTCCACCAACAGATGACCGTCGCTGGCGGCGCGCTCGACGACGCGCTGGTTGCACTGTTCCGGAACATGGAAGGGCTGCAGGCCCTTATTGCCGATGAAGGCAGCCTGCGCGAAGACACGGATATCGCGCTACAAGGCAACGAGCCGACGTCGCTGGGCGATGCGCTACGTCGTGTACGCCTGCGCCTGAATCGCCGCTCGATGCATTTCCGCCATGCCGTACGCCTGGCCATGGGCATGCTGGGTGGCTACCTCGTGATGCTTGCCCTGCACCCCTTGCACGGGTACTGGATCCTGCTGACCACGCTGTTCGTGTGCCAGCCAGGCTATGGCGCGACACGACGGCGCTTCGTCCAGCGCATCGTCGGCACTACCGCGGGCCTCGTCCTCGGCTGGGCCCTGCTGCGGGCGCTACCGGGGGGCGACTGGCGCCTGCCGGTACTGGTCGCCACGGGTGCGGCGTTCTTTGCCTTCCGCCTGCGCCGCTATGCGTTCGCCACGGGCGCCATCACGCTGTTTGTCCTGCTCTGCTTCGATCGCGTCGGTGCAGGCTACGACGCGATCGGCCCACGCCTGCTCGATACGCTCCTCGGCGCGCTGGTCGCCGCCGTAGCCATTCGTTACGTGTTGCCCGATTGGCGGGTGCGCCGGCTGGACGACCTGGTGGCCGACGCACTCCTCGCCTACGGCCGGTACCTCGAACGCATTGCCGAACAGTACGCCTCCGGCCGCGACGACGACCTGCCCTACCGCATCGCCCGGCGCGATGCCCACGCAGCGCAGGCCGTGGTCGCCGGAAACGTGGCCGAGCTGTTGGGCGAGCCAGGCCATGCCCCCGGCCAGGGCGAGCGGGCGCTGCGCTTGCTGGCGGCGTTGCAGGCAGCGCTCTCCCACCTCTCCACCCTGGGCACCCATCGCGAGGCGATTGGCGCAGAGGAAGCCCGCGTCGCTTGCGATACCGCACGCCATGTCGCCTTTGGCCTCGATACCCTGGCCGAACACATGCGCTCAGGCACGCCCGCCCCGCCCATGGGTACTCCCCAAGTTGGCGAAGAAACCTCGCTGCGCACTCGCTCGGCGGGTGAAACGCTACGGTTGTTTGATCGCCAGTGCCAGTTGCTGGCTCGCGTACACGACCGTATCGCGGCCATCGCACAAGGCTGATTGTTGCGACGCGCCGTGGCTCGGCGGCGCCAAAACGCTAGCATGGCGGGGATTTCCCCCGCCTTTTCCCCGGAGTTGCCCCCATGCGTCCGTTTTCCCTTGGCGAAGATCTCGACCTCCTGCGCGAAACCGTCCGCGCGTTCGCCGAAAAGGAGATCGCCCCCCGTGCCGACCGTATCGACCGCGAAAACCACTTCCCGGAAGACCTGTGGGCCAAGCTCGGCGACATGGGGCTGCTCGGCATCACCATCCCCGGTGAGCTCGGCGGCTCCGACCTGGGCTTCCTGGCGCACATGGTGGCCATGGAGGAGATCTCCCGCGCCTCGGCATCGGTAGGCCTTTCCTACGGCGCCCACTCCAACCTGTGCGTGCAGAACATCTACCACAACGGTACCGAGGAACAGCGCCGCAAGTACCTGCCCAAGCTGGCCTCCGGTGAATGGATCGGTGCGCTGGCCATGAGCGAGCCCGGTGCGGGCTCCGACGTGGTCGGATCGATGAGCTGCAAGGCCGAGCTCGTGGGTGATACCTGGGTGGCCAATGGCTCGAAGATGTGGATCACCAACGGGCCCGACGCGGATGTGCTGCTGGTTTACATGCGCACCGCACCACGTGCCGCGGGTAGCCGCTGCATGACCGCGTTCATTGTCGAAAAAGGCATGAAGGGCTTCTCCACCGCGCAGAAGCTGGACAAGCTGGGCATGCGCGGCTCGAACACCTGTGAACTCGTGTTCGAGAACTGTGAGATTCCTGCCGAGAACATCGTCGGCGAAGTCAACGAAGGCGTGCGCGTGCTCATGAGTGGCCTGGATACCGAACGCCTTGTGCTTTCCGGTGGCCCGATCGGCATCATGCAGGCCGCCGTGGACCTGGTGCTGCCCTACGTGCGCGAGCGAAAGCAGTTCAACGCGCCGATCGGTACCTTCGGCCTCATGCAGGGCAAGGTGGCAGACATGTACACGGCATTGCAGTCATCGCGTGGCTTTGCCTACATGGTGGCTCAGCAGTTCGACAACGGCGTGAAGTCGCGTATCGACCCGGCGGCGTGCCTGCTCAACGCATCGACGAACGCCGTGATGGTCGCGCTGGAAGCGATCCAGGCGCTCGGCGGCAACGGCTATATCAACGAGTTCCCGGCGGGCCGCCTGTTGCGCGATGCGAAACTGTACGAGATCGGCGCAGGCACCAACGAAATCCGCCGCATGCTGATCGGCCGCGAGCTGTTCCACGGCAAGTCCTGATCCGACGGTATCGCGCGCAAGCACGCTCCCCGCAGGAGCGCGCTTGCGCACGATGGCTTACCAGTTGACGCGAAGGCTAGCCGTCGCCGAGCGCGAATGGTCGCGACTGGCAAAACGCTGGTCGACACCGAACGCCAGTTGCGTACGCGAGCCGATATCCATGCCGGCGTTCAGACCAAACGTCGCTGCCTGCCTCGACAGGCCAATGCCTTCTACCGGCGCCCACTGCGACAGCCCGGTGTAGCGCGCGGAGAACACCTCACCGCGCGTGGCGAAGGCGTTCTGCCAGCCCAGCTTCATGTCCATGCGCAGCTTGCCGTACGAGGTGAGCCACGAACTGCCTGCACGCAGGCCGAAGCCCGCTTGCCAGCGGGACGTGGTGTGCCCTTCGGCAGCCAGGCCGAAGCCATCGCCACCCAGTTCCTGGAAGCTATCCCGCTGGATGCTGGCGTATTGGACATTCGCATACGGGGTGAAATCGAACGCGCCCGCATGCGTGCGATAGCCAAGTTCGCCGTAGGCCGAGCTGTAACGACCGTTGTTTTCGCCGCCAGTGAACGCGCCCCCCATGTCGCCAAAACGAAGCAGGCGCTGGGTCTCGCCGTGGTAGTTACCGAACCCGACACGACCCACGCCGTACCAGTTCGCACCTTGCGTTCCCGCATAAAGTGAGCCTTCCGTCGTCCGATTGCGCTGGCGATCGTAGTTACCCGATAGCTGGCCACTGCTACGCATCTGCGACACAGCAATACCGGCGAAGCCGCTGGTACCCAGGCGGATGTCATTGCCCACCATGCTGCCGTCGATGTTGAAACCGACATTGCCAAACCCGCTACGGTTCAGCCCCCCCTGGGAACTGAGCGACTGGACCCACGCTCCGCCCTTGCCCATCGCATCCAGGTGCTGCATCAAAGCGTCATTGCCCGCATCGATACCTGCCAGGGTTACCGCCGTGCTCGCGGCGTAGAGCTGGCCTGACAGCGATTCGAGCGACGCCTGCGCGCTTTGTGTGGTCGCCGACTGCTGGATGCCGCCTGCGGCAATCAGCATCGACGTGTCGATAGCCCCTGCACCGCTCGCGCCAGCTGCGAGGTTGTTGCTTATCTGCGTCATGGCGCCATCGACGCGCTGGGCCGACGACGTGGCGGCAAGCGATTGCGACATGGTGGCGTTGGCTACGGCGGGGATGCCGAGCGACGTGGTATCCAGCCAGACTTCGGTGGGCGTGTACTGGAACGTGGATGTGACGAAGGCTCCGCCAACCAGGGTCGTGGCGAACTGCCCCTGGATGCTGCCAGCCGTAATGACCTGCTGGTGCGACGTTCGCGTGTAGTTCGCGACGGTACTCCGCATATCGATGGCGCCAGCGAGGCTCGCATTGCCGCCGATCGTGAGCGGCGCGCCAAGCACGAGGGAAAGGACGCCGCCACTCGTCTGCACGAAATTGCCATCGATATGCGCGCCGCTGGCGCCTATCTTGACCATGCCATCGGTCGTGAAGCTCCCATGCAGCGTCGCGTTGATCGAAGCATAGCCGGCGTGTCCCACGGTCAATGGGCTCGCCAGCTCGTTCATGACCACCAGCGTCGCCCCCTGGTCCACCGTAGTCGCACCGGTGTAGGTGTTGTTGCCCGTCAGCGTTAGCGTGCCGAAGCCGGTAACGTTCAGGCCACCCGCACCGGCGATCGCGTTGCTGAACGTCATTTGCATGGCATTGACGCTCGCGTCGAAGGTACCCCAGTCGAATCGGCCTGGGCCAAGCACTGCACGACCGACGTTCAGGCGGCCATAGCCATAGACCGCATCCGGGCCTGGGTCGCCAAGGTCGTCGGCGGTGCCGAGGATGATCTGCCTTACCGCGTTGTAGTCCAGGCTCGGAAACGCGCTGTGCACGACGGCAGCCGCACCAGACACCTGGGGAGCGGCCAGCGAGGTCCCTTCCCAAATCTGGTAGGTGGCGTTTCCGCTATTGGTGGTGCCTGCCGCAGCGACCACGACATCCCCCGGCGCCGCCAGGCAGTAGTTCTTCGCGATGCCGCAACGGTTGGAATACGACGCAATCTGCGTCGGGTTATTGCTATCCAGGGCGACGACCGTGAGCCACCCCTGCTCGACATCGGGCGCCCGTGACGGCAACGCGGCGACATCGGAAGGATCGGCACGGCCGTCGTTACCCGCAGCGAACACGAACAGATGCGCGCCGTTCGCCGTGAGGGGTGCGTAGGCATCGTGGAAGCTCTTGGTGGCGGCCGTATCCGTCGCGCCCCAATACACACCGCCCCAGGAATTATTCATGATACGGGCGCCCCGCGAGGCGACATCCGCATTCACCGTGCCGAGCGGATCCGCGCTGGTCGCCTGGTTACCCTGGCCGGAGCCGTCATCCGTCGGCGCCTTGTCATTGATGATGCGTGCCGACACGATGGTCGCCTGGGGTGCGACACCACCAGCGAAACTGCCGAAGGGAACACCCGCCACAATTTCCGCCACGGCCGTGCCATGGCCAACGACATCGTCGACGCCCGTGTTATTCGTCGAGGGATCGACGTAAATCAGTTCTGCGCTCACCCGACCGGAAAGGGCCGGATTCAGGTGCGCCACGCCCGTGTCAATGACGCCAATGGTTTCACCCTGTCCGTTGAAGCCAAGGTTGTGCGCCGTGGTGACGTTCGTGAGGCCAATCTGGGCATCCAGCGGAGGCTGCACCGGCGTGGTCGGCTGCGTGGGTGTGGTCGGCTGGGTCGGCGGTGTCACCACGCCACCCCCTCCGCCGCCACCGGTGCCGATCGTGGTGGGCTTGCTGCCGCCGCCCCCGCCGCACGCCGCCAGCCCCAGGCTCACGCATACGGCCAGCGCGAGTTCGCGCTGGCGCAGGATTGTCCTTGCCATCTTCGGTTGTCCCCAGGTTCGACATCAATGTCGCGCCACCGCCCCTTGCGGCGGCGCCCGGCGGAATCTTGGCACAAAATACTGCGGATCGTCCGTGAACGATGCGGCAGTGCGCATTGCCCGCCCCCGGCCCGCACTGCGATACTCCGCCGGTTTCCGTCCCCCCGGGGGCGGCCATCTGAAGTACCACGGAGTCCCCATGTCCGACATCGTCATCGCGGGTGCCAAGCGCACCGCCATCGGTTCCTTCCTTGGCCAGTTCACCGGCGTCCCCACGCCGGAGCTCGGCTCCATCGCCATCAAGGCGGCCCTTGAGCAGGCCGGCGTGGGTGTGGCGGACGTGAGCGAAGTGATCATGGGTTGCGTGCTGCCCGCCAACCTCGGCCAGGCGCCTGCGCGCCAGGCGTCGCTCAAGGCCGGCCTGCCCGTGTCCACCGGTGCCACCACCATCAACAAGGTATGCGGATCCGGCATGAAGGCGATCATGCTAGCCCACGACCTGATCAAGGCCGGTTCGGCCTCGGTTGTCGTCGCCGGTGGCATGGAATCGATGACGAACGCGCCGCACATGGTGAACGCCCGTACCGGCATCCGCTATGGCGATGGCCAGCTCGTAGACCATATGGCATGGGATGGTCTCACCAACCCGTACGACGGGAAGTCCATGGGCGTGTTCGGCGAGCAGTGCGCCGATAAGTACCACTTCACGCGCGAAGAGCAGGATGCTTACGCCATCGCCTCGGTGGACCGCGCCAAGGCCGCCCAGGCCGCTAACGCGTTCGCCAACGAAATCGTTCCGGTCACGGTGCAGGGCCGCAAGGGGCCCCAGGATTTCGTGGAAGATGAGCAGCCTGGCCGCTCCGATACCGCGAAAATCCCGACCCTGCGCGCCGCATTCCGCAAGGAAAACGGAACCATTACCGCGGCCAGCTCTTCCAGCATCTCCGATGGCGCTGCGGCACTCGTGCTGATGTCCGCCGACGACGCCAAGGCGAAAGGCACCAAAGCGCTGGCGCGCGTCGTGGCGCACGCGACCCACTCGCAGGAGCCCGAATGGTTCACCACCGCACCCGTGGGCGCGATCCAGAAAGTGCTCGCCAAGGCTGGGTGGAAGGTGGAGGACGTCGACCTGTTTGAGATCAACGAAGCGTTCGCCGTGGTCCCCATGGCGGTGATGCGCGAGCTTGGCGTGGCGCACGACAAGATCAATGTGAACGGCGGCGCATGCGCCCTGGGCCACCCGATCGGCGCCAGCGGCGCCCGCATTGTCGTGACTCTTCTCAATGCGTTGACGGCCCGTGGGGCAAAAAGGGGCGTCGCCTCGCTGTGTATCGGTGGCGGCGAAGCAACGGCTATCGCCATCGAACTGGTGTGAAGCCTACGTCGAAAGAACGGGTGTTATTAGCGTCAGCATCACGCGATTTACATGGGCTTTAATGCGCCCTGAAGCAAATCCCGCCGATGCTGGCGATGCCCAGATAACTGAGCTATTAATGTGCCCGCCTAACGGCATTCCACGGCTAAGGAGAACCACAATGAATTTTACGCGTACCCTTCTCGCCTCCGGGCTCGTCGCGCTTCTGGCAGCTTGCAGCAACGGCGCGCAGGATTCCGCGCAGGATGCCCAGAAGTCGGCCGCCGACGCCCAGCAGCAGGCTGACAAGGCGCAGCAGGCGGCTGATCAGTCGCAGAATGCCGCGACCTCGCAGGCCGCCGACCAGGCCCAGCAGTCGGCTGACCAGGCCAAGGACGCCGCCGCTCAGGCCCAGAACGCCGCTTCGGCATCGACCGCCGGTGGCACGCCGGAAGCCGCCAAGGACGCCGCATCCAACGCAGCTGACCAGGCTGACAAGTCGGCAGACCAGGCTAAGGACGCCGCGTCCAACGCCAAGGATGCCAAGGACGATTCCACCAAGAAGTAATCCGCCAGCGGATTGTTTCGGGAAAGCGGCCACCTCCGGGTGGCCGTTTTTTTGCCCGTAGCCTGCCGCAGCGCAGCGTTTTCCCGTGGCATTGCGCCGCTATGATGGTGGTTTGATCCGCTCGAAGACGGCCCATGCCTATCCTCACGTCGCAGCTCGATACTCGCTCTCCCGAATTCCAGGCCGCCAGCCTGCGCTTGCGCACGCTCACCGATGACCTGCGCGAGACCTTGAAACGTACCGCCGAGGGCGGCGGGGCCAAGGCACGCGAGAAGCACGTGGCACGCGGCAAGCTGCTGCCGCGCGAGCGCATACGCGCCCTGCTCGACCCAGGCTCGCCTTTCCTCGAAATTGCCCCGCTCGCCGCACACGGTATGTACGATGACGCCGCGCCCGCTGCGGGCGTCATCGCCGGCATTGGCCGGGTGATGGGCCAGGAGGTCGTCGTTCTGGCGAACGATGCTACCGTCAAGGGCGGCACCTACTTTCCCATGACGGTGAAGAAGCACCTGCGTGCGCAGGAAGTTGCCATGGAAAACCGGCTGCCCTGCATTTACCTGGTGGATTCCGGCGGCGCGTTCCTGCCACTTCAGGATGAAGTATTCCCCGATCGTGAACATTTCGGCCGCATCTTCTACAACCAGGCGCGCATGAGCGCGCAGGGTATCCCGCAGATTGCCGTGGTCATGGGCTCGTGCACTGCTGGTGGTGCGTACGTTCCAGCCATGAGCGACGAGACCATCATCGTGCGCGAGCAGGGTACGATTTTTCTTGGTGGCCCACCGCTGGTAAAGGCGGCTACGGGCGAAGTCGTCGATGCCGAAGCGCTGGGCGGAGCCGACGTACACACGTCGGTGTCCGGCGTAGCGGATCACTTTGCTGAAAATGACGCGCACGCGCTTTCCATCGCGCGCGATATCGTCGGCTCGCTAAACCACATGAAGAAAATGCCGCTCGCCGTGCGGCCTCCGCTGGAACCCCGCTTCGCCGCGGAAGAGCTCTACGGTGTGATTCCGGAGGACACCCGGCGCCCGTTTGATATCCGGGAAGTCATCGCGCGGGTGGTGGATGACTCGGAGTTTCACGAGTTCAAGGCTCGCTACGGCAAGACCCTGGTCACGGGCTTCGCGCACATCCATGGGTACCCGGTAGGCATCATTGCCAATAACGGCATCCTTTTCGGCGAGAGTGCGCAGAAGGGCGCGCACTTCATCGAACTGTGCAACCAGCGCAATGTGCCGCTGGTGTTCCTGCAGAACATCACCGGCTTCATGGTGGGCAAGAAATACGAAAACGCCGGCATCGCCAAAGATGGCGCGAAGATGGTGACTGCGGTGGCGTGCTCACACGTACCCAAGTTCACCGTGGTGATCGGCGGCTCGTTCGGTGCCGGCAACTACGCCATGTGCGGCCGCGCGTACGGTGCCCGTTTCCTGTGGATGTGGCCGAACGCGCGCATTAGCGTGATGGGTGGCGAACAGGCAGCCTCGGTGCTGGCGACGGTACGCCGTGACGGCATCGAGGCCGGCGGTGGCACATGGAGCGCGGATGAGGAAGAGGCGTTCAAGGCTCCCGTGCGCGAGCAGTACGAGCGCCAGGGCCACCCGTACTACGCCAGCGCACGCCTCTGGGACGACGGCATCATCGACCCGGCTGACACCCGCCGTGTACTTGGCCTGGCGATCTCAGCATCGCTCAACGCGCCCATCGAACAAGGCCGTTTCGGCGTTTTCCGCATGTAACGCATGGCGCAGGAGCGCGCTTGCGAATGATGGCGTTCACGACAAGTACCCATCGCGCGCAAGCGCGCTCCTACAAGTTCAGGTTTCAGTTACAAAGTAGCTGTAAGTCCCTGCCCCATCGACATTCCGTACCAGCGTGATAACCTCGCCGGTCCATGTCCGACACGACCGCACGCACGGCTCCCGAGATCTTCACGCCCTCCGGCTTGAACCGGTTGGTGCGCGATCTGCTGGAAGACGCCCTGCCCGTCGGCGTGTGGATCGAGGGCGAGCTTTCCAACGTCGCCCGCCCTGCCTCGGGGCATATCTACTTCACGCTGAAAGATGCCAACGCGCAGGTGCGCTGCGCCATGTTCCGCATGGCCGCGTCCCGGCTACGCTTTCGCCCGGCGGATGGCATGCACGTGCTCATTCGGGCCAAGGTGGGCCTGTACGAGGCGCGGGGCGAGTTCCAACTCGTTGCCGACCACATGGAGCCCGCTGGCGAAGGCGTGCTCCAGCGCGAATTTGAGCAGCTGAAGGCACGGCTCGGCGCGGAAGGCCTGTTCGACCCCGAGCGGAAGCGCGCCCTGCCCGCGTTTCCCCGCCGGATCGGCGTGGTCACCTCGCCCTCAGGCGCGGCCATACGCGATGTCCTCAGCGTGCTCGGCCGCCGCCTGGGGCTCGCCGAGGTCGACGTGCTACCGGTGCCCGTGCAGGGCCGGGAAGCGCCGCCGGCCATCGCCGCGATGCTCCGGCGAGCCTCTGCCAGTGGCCGCTACGATGTGATCCTGGTGACCCGTGGGGGCGGCTCCCTGGAGGACCTGTGGGCCTTCAACGATGAACAGGTCGCCCGCGCCATCCACGCGAGCGCCGTGCCCGTGGTTTCAGCGGTCGGGCACGAGGTCGATTTCACGATCGCGGATTTCGTGGCTGACCTACGCGCCGCCACTCCCTCGGCCGCCGCCGAACTGCTGGTACCTGATGGCGCCGATCTGGCCCGCCAACTGCAGCGTCTGCGCCAGCGCATGGCCACCCTGGTCGAGCGCCGCCTGCAGGCCGCCGCCCAACGTACGGACCACCTGCACGCGCGGCTCAACTCGCAGCGGCCACAGGCGTGGCTTGCCCGCGATGCACAGCGCCTGGAGGCCTTGCGTCGGCGCATGCACCACGCGATCAGCCAGGCCAACACCTTGCGCCACGCCAGAGTCGACCGGCTGCAGGCGCGCCTCGGCGCGCAGCACCCGCGGCTTCGCCTGGTACCGGTCGGGCTCCGCATTGCCGAGCTACGCCAGCGGCTCGCCACCGGCATGGCCCGCCGTATCGAACGCGACCGCCTGCGTGTTCAGCAACAGGGGCGCACGCTGCATGCCGTCAGCCCGCTGGCCACGCTGGAACGCGGCTACGCCATCGTGTTCGATGAACGCGATGCTGTCGTACGCCGGTCAGGCGATATCGCCATTGGAGAGCGGGTGCGCGTGATGCTGGCCGAAGGCCAGATGCACCTGGTGCGCGACGAGTAGCCGCCGCCCACGGCCGTTCCCCGGGCGGGCACGCGGCAAACCGCCTCACGACAAGTGAACGTCGCCGGTTGGATCATGGCGGGCATTGCCGCTAACGAGGCCCCCCGCCCATGCTCGAGAAGAGCTATCCCTATTACCTCGCCAACAAGGCCGTAAAAGCCAGGGCGAAGCTCGATGTGATCGACAAGTACACCGGTAAGGTCGCCACCCGCGTGGCGCTGCCGGATGCCGACGCACTGGAAAAGGCGATTGCAGCGGCTACAGCCGCCGCAGGTGCCATGAAGGCGTTCCGCCCCTGGCAGCGCCAGGCGGTGCTCGAGCACTGCGTGGCCCGCTTCCGCGAGCGCAAGGATGAACTTGCCTATGCACTCTGCGTCGAGGCCGGCAAGCCCATCAACGACGCGCATGGTGAGGTGACCCGGCTGATCGAGACGTTCAAGATCGCAGCCGAAGAAGCCGTGCGGATCAATGGCGAGACGATTAACCTGGAGATATCCGAACGTGCCAACGGCTACCAGGGGTTCACGCGCAAGGTGCCGCTTGGTCCGGTAGCGTTTATCACGCCATTCAATTTCCCGCTGAACCTGGTAGCGCACAAGGTGGCGCCGGCCATCGCCGCAGGCTGCCCGTTTGTGTTGAAACCGTCGGAGCGCACACCTTTGGGCGCCCTGATCATTGGTGAGATCCTTGCGGAAACCGACCTGCCCAAAGGCGCGTTCTCGGTGCTCCCACTGGACGGAAAGGCGGCGGCACCGCTGGTCACCGATCCGCGCCTCAAGCTGCTTTCCTTCACCGGCGGCCTTATCGGCTGGGACCTCAAGGCGCAGGCCGGGCACAAGAAGGTCACCCTGGAACTCGGCGGAAACGCCGCGTGCATCATCGATGCCGATCAGGGCGACCGGCTGGACGCCGTGGTGGACCGACTGGTGTTCGGCGCATTTTATCAATCGGGGCAAAGCTGCATCAGCGTACAGCGCATCGTCGCCCATGATGATGTGTACGACGCGCTCAAACGCAAGCTCGTCGCGAAAGTGGCGGCATTGAAGGCTGGCGACCCAAAGAAAAAGAGCACCTTCCTCGGGCCGATGATCGATGAGGCCGCGGCGCAACGGCTGGAATCATGGATCGCCGAAGCAAAGAAAGGCGGCGCCCGCCTGCTGTGCGGCGGCGGACGCAAGGGTTCGATGCTGGAAGCCACGTTGATGGACAAGGTTCCACGCGATGCGAAACTGCAACGCATGGAAGCGTTCGGCCCGGTCGCCATCCTCGAGCGTTTCATGACGTTCGATGAGGCCGTGCGAATCGTCAACGATTCGGATTTCGGTTTGCAGGCGGGCGTGTTCACTAACGACCTGCGCCACGCCATGCTTGCCTGGGATGCGCTCGAACAAGGCGGCGTGATCGTCAACGACGTGCCCAGTTTCCGCGTGGACAACATGCCCTACGGCGGCGCCAAGTCCTCGGGCATAGGCCGCGAAGGCGTCCGCTATGCGATCGAAGACATGAGCGAGTTGCGGCTGCTGGTGATGCGCGACGTGTAATACCGTCACGCTGGAGGCGCAAGGCTACCGATCAGCGTGGGAATGAGCTCCGATACCGTCGGATGAATCGGCACGGCCCACTGGTACGTGTCGATCGTGGCGCCCGCGTTCATCATGTCGAGCACGCCATGGATGACCTCGTCGCCGCCCGTGCCCAGCACGGCAGCGCCGAGGATCTTCCGTGTCTCCGCATCGGCCACCATGGACATGAAACCCCAGGTCTCGCCCTTCTCCACCGCGCGGCCCACGCGCGTCATCAGTCGTTTGGCGACGAGTAGCGGCCGGCCCGTCTTGCGCGCCTGGGCTTCGGTAAGGCCAACGCGGCCCAGGGGCGGGTCCACATAGAGGGCATAGCCCAGGATGCGATCACTCACCTTGCGATCGGCGCCATCCATGAGGTTGGCCGCGACGATTTCATAGTCGTTCCAGGCGGTATGGGTGAATGCGCCTTTGCCGTTGCAGTCGCCCATCGCCCAGACACCGTCGGCGCTGGTTTTCAGGTGCTCATCAACGTTGATGTAACCGCGTTCGTCGACCTCTACGCCCGCCTTATCCAGCCCCAGGTCATCCGTATTCGGGCGCCGCCCCACGGCGAGCAGCACATGCGACCCCTCGACTTCCGGTGCGCCCTCGGTGCAATCCACGCCTACGGTTACGCGGTCTCCACGCTTGCCAAGGGTTATGCAGCAAGCACTGGTGCGCACTTCGATGCCTTCAGCCTCTAGAAACGCACGGATCTCGGCAGAGACGTCTTCATCTTCCTTACCGACCAGGCGCGGGCCCATCTCAACAACGGTGACCTTTGCACCGAAGCGTCGATACATCTGGGCGAACTCCAATCCTATGTAGCTGCCGCCGACCACGATCAGGTGCTCGGGCAACGTTTCCAACGGGATGATGGTGCTATTCGTCAGGTACTCGACCTGATCCAACCCGGGGAAATCGGGAACGTTGGCGCGGCCACCAACATTGAGAAAAACCTGCGGGGCTTCGATGATTTCTCCGTTGACTTCCAGTTGCCGCGGCCCCGTAAACCGGGCGTGCCCGCGGATGAGTGTTAACCCCGGCATGGAAGCCAGCCAATCCTCGTTGCCCTTGCGTGAATCCAGGATCACCTTGCGCGCTCTGGCCGCAGCGATCGGCAGGTTGAAACGCACCGCGCCGGGATCGGTAGCGTATGCCACGCCGTACTCGGCTCCCCGTCGGGCGATGTGCGCCGCGTACGCGCTGGCCACGAGTGTCTTCGTCGGCTTGCAGCCGGTGTTCACGCAAGTGCCGCCAACCAGGTGGCGCTCGATGATCGCCACGGTCTTCCCGGCCCCGGTCAATCTGGCGGCAAGCGCCGGCCCCGCCTGACCTGCCCCAACGATGATGGCGTCGAACAAACGAGGCATGGCGCGCTCCTGCGGGTGGCGTAACGGTGGATCGGATCAGGATTGAATACACCCGGCGATAGCGAATGGCTTGCATGCGCATACCTCAGGGTGAATCGCTACCCCTAAGCCTACAACGTGTAGGGGATCAGCCATCAGAGAACGCGGCGACGGCTGATAGAAACACGTCGCGACGGAGCCATATAGTCAACACATCAGTGCCGGCGCGTCGGGCCCCCGCAAGCGTTCAAACTGTTAGCCATCGTTGTTTGTCAGACTTCGAATGAGTAGATCTCAATGAGCCAACGAACCATCACCCGTGACAAGCGCTTGCGCAACCGCCGCGCACGCACTTCCGGTGGCCGCTACAGTGGCCCGCATGACCAAAACATGGAAGCCCGCGTCCAGAGTCTCGAGACAAACGTTGGCGAGATCCGGCAACGTCTCACCCGTATCGAGACGACCCTCGGCCATGTCGCAACGGTCGAATCCATGGCGCAACTCTCGTCAGAGCTCAGGCAGGCCATCGAAGCGCAGGGCACGCGGGCCGAAGGTATCCGTTCGGATCTGATCACCCGGATCGAGGGGTCGCGCTCGGACCTTACCAAGCACATTGAGGGTGTCCGCTCGGACCTTACGAAGCACATTGAGGGCGTTCGCTCGGAACTGACGAAGCACATTGAGGGCGTTCGCTCGGAACTTACCATCAACATGCAGGGCGTCCGCGCCGATCTGACCAAGTGGTTCGTAACGATTGCCGTTACCCTGACGGCGGTGGCCTTTACCGCGGCGAAATACACGCACTAAGGGCTTGAATGGTGACCCCGGCCCGATTCGAACGGGCGACCTTCCCCTTAGGAGGGGGACGCTCTATCCAGCTGAGCTACGGGGCCAACGGGCGCCAAGGATAGCGTCTACGGGCCAATACGGCCAGAACGCAGACCTAAACCTTGTAGTACGAACGGTACCAGTCGACGAAATTGGCGACGCCTTCGGTCACGGGCACCTTGGGCCGGTAGCCCAGCTCTTCACGAAGGTCAGTCACGTCGGCCTCCGTATCCGGCACATCGCCCGCCTGTAGCGGCAGCAGGTTCATCACCGCCTCGCGCCCCAGGCACGCCTCAAGCGTTTTGATGTATGTGAGCAGCTCCACCGGGTGCTCATTACCGATGTTGAAGATGCGATACGGGGCCACCCCGCTGGTGGCCGGATCCGGGGCCATTGCATTCCATGCGTCGTCACGGGTCGCGGGGCTGTCCAGCGCCAGCACGACGCCTTCCACGATATCGTCGATGTACGTAAAGCTGCGCTTGTGGTGGCCGTGGTTGAACACATCGATGGGCTTGCCCTCGATGATGTTCTTCGTAAACAGGAACAACGCCATGTCGGGGCGGCCCCACGGGCCGTACACCGTGAAAAAACGCAGGCCGGTGCAAGGCACGCCGTAGAGGTGCGCGTAGCTATGCGCCATCTGTTCATTGGCTTTCTTCGTGGCGGCGTACAGCGTTAGCGGATGTTCCGTGGAACGGTGCTCTGAAAAGGGCATATCGCGGTTTGCGCCATATACCGAACTGGTCGAGGCAAACACGAGGTGTTTCACCCCGTGGTGGCGACACCCTTCGAGGATGTGCAGGAAACCGGTCACGTTGCTCGATACATAAACGTGCGGATTCTGTGCGGCGTAGCGCACCCCCGCCTGTGCGGCCAGGTGGACCACACGCTCCGGCTTGTGCTCAGCGAACACGCGTTCAACAGCGGTGCGGTCGGCCAGGTCACCCTGCACATGGGTGTACTTCGGGTGATCGATGAACCGCGCCAGGCGCGCCTGCTTCAGCGTCACGTCGTAGTAATCATTCATGCTGTCGAAGCCGATGACATCGTCACCGCGCTCAAGCAGCTTCATGGCGACATGGGAGCCGATGAAACCAGCCGTTCCCGTTACCAGTACTTTCATGGGTTAACGCCTTTGAATCAGGTGCGAACGGCCGTCCCGTCGCGCGCAACGTACCTTAGCATTACAGCCGTCCGTCGACGGATTCCTTAGGTAATATGCCTTTGATGTCATAGACGACCGCGCGGCCATTGGCGAGGGCCCGGATACCGGGGCCGCCCATCTGGCGGAATTCATCGTGCGCAACCGCCACCACGATCGCATCGTATTCACCCGCGCCAGGTGCCTGGGCAAGCACCGGCAAGCCATATTCGGCCATGCACTCCTCGGCATTGGCCCATGGGTCGTACACATCCACCCTGGCGCTGTAGCCCTCGAATTCCCGTACCAGGTCCACAACGCGCGTATTGCGCAGGTCCGGGCAGTTTTCCTTGAACGTAAGGCCCAGGACCAGGATCCGGCTATCGCGAATGGCGTGGCCCTTCCCGATCATGAGCTTGATCACTTCGCTGGCCACGTGGCTGCCCATGGCATCGTTGATACGACGGCAGGCCAGCAGAATGTCGGGGAAATAGCCGACAGCCTGTGCTTTCTGGATGAGGTAGTACGGATCCACCCCGATACAGTGCCCCCCGACAAGGCCTGGCTTGAACGGCAGGAAGTTCCACTTGGTGCCGGCGGCAGCGAGTACATCGGTCGTATCGATGCCCAGCCGGTGGAAGATCAACGCGAATTCGTTGATGAGCGCGATATTGGCATCGCGCTGGGTGTTCTCGATGACCTTGGCCGCCTCGGCCACCTTCAGCGAGGGCGCCTTATGCGTACCGGCGCGGATGATCAGCCGGTACAGCTCATCGACAAAATCTGCGGTTTCCGGCGTCGACCCGGAGGTGATCTTGGGAATCGTGGTAAGGCGACGCTCCCGATCGCCCGGGTTGATGCGCTCCGGGCTATAGCCGGCGTGGAAATCCGTATTGAAGCGCAGCCCGGAAGTGCGCTCCAGGGCGGGGACACAGATTTCCTCGGTGGCCCCGGGATACACCGTGGATTCGTAGATCACGATATCGCCATGGCGCAACACCGTGCCGATCGCCTCGCTGGCGCGGATCAATGGGCCGAAATCCGGCCGTTTATGCTCGTCGACCGGAGTGGGCACCGTCACGATGTACACATTGGCATCGGCGATGTCGCCCAGATCGGACGTTACCCGCAAGTGGGTCGCGGCGTGGATTTCGTCCGCCGAGGTCTCTTGGGTATGGTCGCGGCCCTCGCGCAGGGCGGCGATACGACGCGCGTCGATGTCGTAACCCTGGGTGGGCAGGATCTTGCCGAATTCCACCGCCAGCGGCAGGCCCACATAGCCCAGCCCCACGACGGCGATCCTTACGTTGTTCATTGGCACCCGGCCCCGTGGCGTGGGTCAAAGGGCGCCAGAGTACCTTCTCGCCCGGCGCTTTACGACACCGCGCCACGCCGCCGGAGGACGGTGGCTCAGCGTGCGGGGTAGCCAGACCCATCAGCGCGCTGAGGAAAACCGCCGTGCCGGCATGGCGGGCACCCTGCTGGGGCGTTTGGCATCGCTCCCAAACGGCCGCCATACACCGTCCGCACCTTCGATCCCGATGCTGGCGTTGCCCCCCTCGGCCGCCGCCCGGTTCACGGCAGTGAGCAAGGCGTCGTAACGGGAGTCGCAGCGGGCCACGATTCGCCCATCCACGCGGACCGGCCAACCCAGGTCGTCCTCGGGAAAATAGGGCACCTCATACAGGTGGGTCATCGCAAAACTCCAGCGTTATCAACAAATACAGCCAAAGCATGCACTTGCGTACGTCACCGGAGGGTCGCCGCAGGAACGTGCGGCATCTACGCCGCCATGACGTCCGTCCCGCGGCGCACAACAGGAGGTGAAGGGGGCGTTTGCTAGAATCCCCGTTTTCACATGAGGCGGACAACCTGTCCGCGCCTCGTCACAGGAGTCATCATGTCCGCCAAGATCCTCCAAGCGCTCGGTCTGAATGCCACCGAGTCCGGCACCTACCTCGGCCGCGGCGAATGGGCCGCCACGACCGATGCCGGCACGCTGTCGCCGACGAACCCGGCAACGGGCGAAGTGATCGCCACGGTGAACGCCTCGAGCGCGGCGGATTACGAGACCATCGTCCAGCGTGCCCAGGAAGCGTTCGCGGTGTGGCGCAACACGCCGGCCCCGCGCCGCGGCGAAGCGGTGCGGCTGTGTGGCGAAGCGCTGCGCAAGCACAAGGATGCGCTGGGTTCGCTGGTCGCGCTGGAAATGGGCAAGATCAAGCCGGAAGGCGATGGCGAAGTACAGGAGATGATCGATATCGCCGACTTCGCCGTGGGCCAGAGCCGCATGCTGTATGGCTACACCATGCACTCTGAGCGTCCTGGCCACCGCATGTACGAACAGTGGCACCCGGTGGGTCTGGTCGGCATCGTCAGCGCCTTCAACTTCCCGGTGGCCGTGTGGGCGTGGAACGCCTTCCTGGCGGCAATCTGCGGCGATATCTGCCTGTGGAAGCCGTCGCCGAAGACCCCGCTCTCGGCCATCGCCACCATGAAGATCTGCAACGAAGCCCTGAAGGAAGCCGGCTTCCCCGATATCTTCTTCCTGTTCAACGACGCCGGCACCACGCTGGCCGAGAAGTTCGTGGATGACAAGCGCATCCCGCTGATCAGCTTCACCGGTTCGACCAAGGTGGGCCGCATGGTGGGTGAGCGCGTCTCGCGCCGCATGGGCCGCAGCCTGCTGGAGCTGGGCGGCAACAATGCCATCGTCCTGGACAAGTCGGCCGACCTGAAGCTGGCCATCCCGGCCATCGTGTTCGGCGCCGTCGGCACGGCGGGCCAGCGCTGCACCAGCACGCGCCGCCTCATCGTGCACTCGTCCATCCATGATGCCGTGGTCGATACCCTGGTGAAGGCCTATGGCCAGGTGGAGCAGAAGATCGGCGACCCGACGCTGGCGACCACCCTGATGGGCCCGCTGAACAGCCCCGAGGCTGTCCAGGCGTTCGCGGCAGCCGTGGAGAAGGCAAAAGCAGCTGGCGGCAACGTCCGCACGGGCGGCAAGGCGTTGGCCGATCGCAAGGGCAACTTCGTGCTGCCGACGATTGTCACCGGCCTGGACAACGCCGATGAGGTGGTCCAGACCGAAACCTTCGCCCCGATCCTGTACGTGATGCCGTTCGATACCCTGGACGAAGCGATCGCCATGCAAAACGCCGTGCCGCAGGGTCTGTCCTCCGCTATCTTCACGCAGGACCTGAAGGCCGCCGAGCAGTATCTGTCTGCCGCCGGCTCGGATTGCGGTATCGCCAACGTCAATATCGGCACCTCCGGCGCGGAAATCGGCGGCGCCTTCGGCGGCGAGAAAGAAACCGGCGGTGGCCGCGAATCTGGCTCGGATGCCTGGAAGGTGTACATGCGCCGCCAGACCAACACCATCAACTACTCCGACGCGCTGCCGCTGGCCCAGGGCATCAAGTTCGAGTTCTAAGCACCCGAGGTACCGCCATGGCCGACCTGCGCTCCACGGAACGTTTCTCCGACCGCGTCGAGGACTATGTCCGCTACCGGCCGGATTACCCGCGGGCGCTGGTCGACTGGCTGCACGGCCTGGGCGTGAAACACGACTGGGCCGTGGCCGACGTGGGCGCGGGCACCGGCATCTCGAGCAAACTGTTCCTGGATGCCGGGCACCGCGTGACCGCGGTCGAGCCCAACGCCGCGATGCGTGCCGCCGCCACGCAATGGTTGGGTGGCGAGGGCCGCTTCCACGCAGTAGATGGCACCGCCGAAGCGACCGGGCTGGCGGATGCGTCCACGGATGTGGTGATCGCCGCGCAGGCCTTCCATTGGTTCGACCAGGCGAAGGTACGCGCCGAATTCGCCCGCATCCTCTCGCCGCGCGGCCTGGTCGCTATCTTCTGGAACACGCGCCGCCTGGTCGGCACGCCTTTCCTCGAGGGCTACGAGCGCCTGCTGCATGAATACGGCGTGGACTACGTGAGCGTGGCCGAGCGCTACGCCGATGATGACGCCATGGCCCGCTGGTTCGGCCACGGTTACCGTGGCATGGCATCGTTTCCGCACGGCCAGAAGCTGGATTACGACGCGTTGCAGGGCCGGCTCATGTCATCCTCGTACGCGCCCAAGCCGGGCCACCCCAACCACGAGCCGATGCTGGCTGCCCTGCGCTCGCTGTTTGACGCGACACAGGACGGCGGCACGGTCGATTTCGATTACGACACCCGCGTGTTCGCGGGCCGCCCGGACGCCTGATGTACGACCTGATCCGCCCCTTGTTGTTCAAGCTAGATGCCGAGACTGCCCACGGCCTCACGCTGTACGCCTCTGATGTTGCCGAACGCAGCGGCTTCTCGCACTTGGTGAACAAGCCACCCGCCGATCTGCCGGTCACCGTTTTTGGCATCACGTTTCCCAACCCGGTGGGCCTGGCCGCGGGCCTGGACAAGAACGGCGACCACCTCGACGGCCTGGCCGCGCTGGGCTTCGGCTTTGTCGAGATCGGTACGGTCACCCCCCGCCCGCAGGCGGGCAACGACAAGCCACGCATGTTCCGCCTGCCCGAGCACGAGGCAGTGATCAACCGACTCGGCTTCAATAACGGCGGTATCGATGCGCTGGTGCGCAATGTCGAAAAAGCCAGCTTCCGCGGCGTGCTGGGCATCAACATTGGCAAGAACAAGGACACCCCGAACGAGCGTGCCACCGACGACTACCTGGCGTGCCTGGAGCGGGCCTACCCGCTGGCCAGCTACATCACGGTGAATATTTCTTCGCCTAACACGCAGGGCCTGCGAGATCTGCAGGAAGAGGAAACACTGCGCCGCTTCATCGGCACGTTGCGCGATGCGCAGGAACGGCTCGCGAGCCGGCATGGCAAGCGCAAGCCCATGTTGCTGAAGATCGCGCCGGACCTGACCGAGTCCGAACTCGATGCCATTGCTGAAGTCCTGCTGGCATCAGGCATCGATGGCGTGATCTGCACCAACACCACGATCGATCGTGACCGCGTGGCGGGCCACCGCTTCGCCCACGAAACGGGTGGTCTATCCGGCAAACCTGTGTTCGAAAAATCCACCGCCGTACTGCGTGGCATGTCGAGGCGCCTGGGCGGCCGGCTCCCGATCATTGGCGTCGGCGGCATCCTCGACGGCGACGACGCCGCCACCAAGATGGAGGCTGGAGCCTCTCTGGTCCAGGTGTATTCCGGACTCGTCTATCGTGGCCCCAAACTGATCAACGAAGCGGTCGCGGAAATCCGCCGCCGTGGAATCCTCGCATGACCCTGAATAACGCACCCGTCGATATGGGGGGCTTCACCCTTACTTCGAATGCCCCGCTGGGCGGCCGCAACACGCTGCGCGTGGATGCCCGCGCAACCCTGCTGGCCGAAGTGCGCGACCCCATGAAGATTCCGGAGATCCTCGCCTTCCCTGCAGTGAAAGGCGGCAAGGTGCTGGTGCTCGGCGAAGGCAGCAACATGCTGATCAAGGGCGACTTTGACGGCACGGTGCTGGCCATGGCCAATGCCGGCGTCGAGACGTTCCAGCGCGATGACCGCGTGCTTATCCGCGTGGCCGCGGGCGAGCGCTGGGATGACTTCGTCCGCTGGTCGCTTGGCCAGGGCTATGCCGGGCTGGAAAACCTGATCCTGATCCCCGGTACCGTCGGTGCCGCTCCCATCCAGAATATCGGTGCCTACGGGGTGGAAGTGGCGGAATTCATCGATACGGTGGAGGCCTACGACACGCACGCCGGTGAATTCGTGGTGCTGGACAAAGCCGCGTGTGCTTTCTCGTACCGCGATTCCAGCTTCAAGCAACAGGCGGGCCGCTGGATCGTCGTGGCCGTGACTTTCGCCCTGCCACGCGAACGCCCGTTGTCGCTGGATTACGCCGGTATCCGCGAGGAAGTGGAGAAGATGGGGATCACCCGCCCCACCCCGTATCACGTCGCCGAAGCAGTGGTACGCCTGCGCTCACGCAAGCTGCCCGACCCGGCCGTGATCGGTAACGCCGGCAGCTTCTTCAAGAACCCCGTGATCGGCCAGGCCCAGGCCGATGCCCTGGCGCTGGCCCATCCTGGCCTGCCGGTATGGCCGCACGCAGGCGGTACGGCCAAGATCTCGGCCGGGTGGCTGATTGAAGCGGCCGGATTCAAGGGCGAGCGCGAGGGTGACGCCGGCATGTCCAACCGCCATGCGCTGGTGCTGGTGAACCACGGCAAGGCCACCGGGCCCCAGTTGTGGGCCTTCGCCCAGAAGGTCATCGCGGGCGTCCAGGCGCGGTTTGGCATCACGCTTGAGCCCGAGCCCCTCATCATCTGAAGCGCTCCCTGCAGGAGCGTGGCCCACGCGATCGCGCGCAAGCGCGCTCCTACTGCTCGGGCCCGGCGGGTGTCATGACTATGTCAAGGCACGGTCATAACCTCCCCGGGCGGCGTACCATCGGGTAGGTCGTGAACCGCGACGAGGACTGACGCTTGGATACGATGACAAATGCCACTGAACCGACCGCACCCGCCAAGGCGCCTTCCGCCAAGGCCCCGCCGCCGGTAGTGGATACCCCAGCCATCGATCTGAACGACCCGTCGCTGTATATCCATCGCGAGCTCGCGCAGCTGCAGTTCAATATCCGCGTACTGGACCAGGCGCTGGATGAATCCAAGCCGCTGATCGAGCGCCTGAAGTTCTTGCTCATTTTCTCATCCAACATGGATGAGTTCTTCGAGATTCGCGTCGCGGGCCTGAAACAGCAGATCGCTTTCGATCACGAGGTGATCGGCGCAGACGGCATTCCGCCGCGGCGCGTGCTTACCGAAATTTCTGAGATCGCCCATCGCCAGATCGAACGGCAGTACGCGATTCTCAACGAGAAAATCCTTCCTGCGCTGGCGGACCAGGGCATCCGCATCGTGCGCCGCAACCAGTGGTCGCACAAACAGAAGTTGTGGGTGCGCCGGTACTTCCGCAATGAGGTGGCCCCGCTGATCACACCGATCGGCCTGGACCCGACCCACCCGTTCCCGCGGCTGGTGAACAAGAGCCTGAACTTCATCGTGCAGCTGGAGGGCACCGATGCGTTCGGTCGCGATTCCGGCCTGGCTATCGTGCCTGCCCCGCGTATCCTGCCGCGCATCATTCGCCTCCCGGCCGAGGTGTGCGAGGACGGCGACAACTACGTGCTTCTTTCGTCGATCATCCACGCCCACGCGGATGATCTGTTCCCGGGCATGCGCGTGCTCGGTTCGTACCAGTTCCGCCTGACCCGCAACGCCGATCTCTCGATCGACCCGGAAGACGTGGAAGACCTGGCGCGTACGCTGCGCGGCGAACTCTTTTCGCGCCGCTATGGCGATGCGGTTCGCCTGGAAGTGGCAGATAACTGCCCGAAGCCGCTGGTGGATTACCTGCTGAAGCAATACGCGCTGGATGCCGACTCGCTTTACGAGGTGAACGGCCCGGTGAATCTGGCGCGCCTGTTCGAGATGACCCTGAAGCCCGAGTACGCACGCCTGCAGTATCCGGCGTTCGTGCCGGCGCTACCCAAGGCCCTCGCCGACGCGGAGGACATGTTCTCGGTGATCGGCAAGCAGGACATCCTGCTTTACCATCCGTTTGAATCGTTCTCGCCGGTGGTGGATTTCCTGCGCCAGGCCGCGAAAGATCCGCAGGTGCTCACCATCAAGCAGACCCTGTACCGCAGTGGCGCCAACTCCGAAATCGTCGATGCGCTGGTGGAAGCCGCGCGAGCCGGTAAGGAAGTCACCGCCGTGGTGGAGCTGCGCGCCCGCTTCGATGAAGAATCCAACCTTAGCCTGGCCTCGCGCCTGCAGCAGGCCGGTGCCGTGGTGACTTACGGCGTGGTGGGCGTGAAGACGCACGCCAAGCTGGCTTACGTGCAGCGCCGTGAGAATGGCAAGCTGGTGAGCTACGCGCACCTGGGTACCGGCAACTACCATTCAGGCAACGCGCGCCTCTACACGGACTACAGCCTGCTGACCTCCGATGAGGCGCTGTGCGATGACGTGCACAAGCTGTTCCGGTTGCTTACCGGCATGGGCAAGGCGCTGAAGATGAAGCGCATGCTGTATGCGCCGTTCACGCTGAAGAAGACCCTGCTCGAACTGATTGCCCGCGAGGCGACCAACGCTGCCGCTGGCAAGAAGGCGGAGATCATCTGCAAGCTCAACGCCATCACCGATCCGAAGATGATCCGGGCGCTTTACCGCGCCAGCCAGGCCGGCGTGAAGATCGAGCTGATCGTCCGCGGCATGTGCTGCCTGCGCGGCGGCATCCCCGGCGTCTCCGACAACATCCGGGTCCGTTCGGTGGTCGGCCGGTTCCTGGAGCACAGCCGCGTCTACTGGTTTCACAACGATGGCGAGCCGGATCTGTACCTGGCCAGCGCCGACATGATGGAGCGCAACCTGGACCGCCGCGTGGAGACCTGCTTTCCCATCGAAGGCAAGAAGCTCCGCCAGCGGGTACGCAAGGAGCTCGACCTGTACCTGGCCGATAACCATTCGGCATGGATGCAGCAGCCTGATGGTTCGTATGTACTGGCCCAGCCTGCCTCGGGGGCGCCGGTACGGGATGCCCAGGCCCAGCTGCTGGAGCGCTATGCGGGGCTGGCCGCCCCCCAGCCCTGAGCTCCATGGCCTGAGCCCACGGCCCAGGCCATAGGGCCTTCACCTAGCCCGAACGGCAGACAAGACACAGTTTCGGCAGCAGTGCACAATAAAACGGCTGTTGAGGGGGAGACGGGGCTTTCATGCATCGGATCCAGGCCGCGTGCCACGGGCGCGCCGCAGTGTCTTCACAGGATTCGGGCATGGGCAGGCAGGGGCAGCACGCATGGTTCGTTCGCCTTCTTCAGGCGGCAGCTTGCTGCCTGCTGTTCGCGGCCGCCGGGCTGTCCCACGCTGGCGAAGCGCTTAGCGGGAACTGGCGCGAGGTGCGCCCAGGCGATGACCCGGCCAAGGTTCTGGCCGAGGCGTGGACGGCCCCCCTTCCCGCCTTCGATCCAGCCCGTATGCAGGTGTTCCGTGCGGGCGACGCGGGCCTATGGGTAATCCTCCGCCCACTTCCGCCCTGGACCGGGGGCGAGCGGGTGCTGAGCATCCAGAACCCCGGTGCCGGCAAGGTCAGCCTCTATGCCGGGACCGAGGACAAGTGGACGACATCCCTGGACGATTTCGGGCCGCCGCTGCATGGGCACGGCCGCTTGATCTTCGCGATCCCGGCCAACGTGCCGGCCTCACGGCCGCTGCTATTGAAGTTCGAGCCGACAGACCAGGTGCCCGGGGCGGTCACGATGAGCCTGGATTCGTGGTCGGATTACCTCCGCGATGATGCGAGCTGGCTGGTGTTCTCCACCGCCTGCTTCGCCATCATGCTCACGATGGCGCTCATGGCGCTGTGCTTCACCCTGATTCTGCGCGACATGACCTTCGGCTGGTATGCGGCCTATCTGGTCTGCTACGCGCTGATCCAGGGGCTGAGGTCGGGCTACGTGTTCCACCCCCTGGAATTGCAGGCGCTCGTGGGGTTGAGCGATTCACTGGGTACGGCATCGACGGCGCTCTCCGTGTCGTTCGCCGCCCTGTTCATGCTGCGCTTCTGCAAAGTGGATGACTACGTACCGCTGCTGCGGACGCCGGTGCTGGCCTTTGCTATCGGGATGCCGGTGATCGCCGTATGCCAGATGACAGGCATAACGTTGCTGGTCAGCACCGCCCACCTCCTGCTGCAACCCCTGCTGTTAATTGGCGCGCTGCTATTACTCGTAGCGGGCGCTATCGCGGCCGCGCGTGGCTCGCGGCACGCCTGGTTCTTCCTGGTGGGCTGGACGCCGTTGCTCCTGCTGACGGCCGCCTGCGGCGCCCAGCTGCAGGGCATGTTTGCCGGCGCGCCGTGGCTCCCCGATGCGGCCATTGCCATCGGCGCCTTCGAGGCTATCGTGTTGTCGATCGGCCTCTCCGACCGCGCGCTTACCATTCGCCATGACCGCGACCAGGCGCGCCAGCTGGCCGATGCGGATTCGCTTACCGGCGTGCTTAACCGGCGCGCGTGGACCGAGGCCTCGCTTTCGGTGCTCGAGGAGGGCATGGGGCGCCCCGTCGCGCTGCTCTTCCTGGACCTTGATCATTTCAAATCATTGAACGATCGCCATGGCCATGCCGCAGGCGATCGCGCGCTCGTGGCCGTGGCCGGCGCCTTGCGCCACGAATTGCGCCCCACCGACCTGCTTGGCCGCTACGGTGGTGAAGAATTCGTGGCCTTGCTCCAGGGCGCGGAGCGGGAACACGCCGTGCAGATCGCGACGCGCCTGTGCCGCCGCGTGAGCCGGCTGGATGTGCACGTGGGCGACAACGAGCCGCTGACGGTCTCTATTGGCGTCGCGATTCGCACGCCGGCCGATACGGTGCAATCGCTCATCGAACGCGCGGACCAGGCCATGTACGCCGCCAAGCTCGGCGGTCGCAACCGGGTGATCTGCTCGGGCCCCGCGGGCCCGACCCTGGTCCGCACCAAGGCCGCCCCGAAAATGTAGGAGCGCGTTCCTACACCAGCGTTGCCGCGGCCGCGACGATATCGTCATCGCCGGGCAACACGAGGAACGCCGCGCCGGCCAGTGGGGTGAACGTATCGGCGCCGACCACGCGGTGCAGCGGCACGCTTCCCAGCCCGGACTCCACGATCGCGGTGATCACGCCCTCGCCCACGCCAGCGCTCTTGCGCCCCTCGTCAACCACGATGATTCGCTTTGCGCCCTTCGCCTGCGCAGCGATAAAAGCATCGTTGAGCGGCACCAGCCAACGTAGATCCACCACCCGTACCTTCCAGCCACGCTCAGCCTCGATACGGCGCGCAGCGCGAAGGCTCATGGGCACACCGTTGCCGAAGGTGAAGATCACCAGGTCATCCGCCGCATCGTTATAAACGCGGCCTTCGCCCAGCGGCATGGCTTCGCCCGGCGTCGGGTAGCTGAACTGCCATTGGCCATCGCCTGCTTCGTACAGGTCCTTGGTCATGTACAGGGCGATGGGCTCGAGGAACGCGGTAACGCGCCCATCCACCTTTGCCAGCGCCGCCAGGGTGCGCAGCATGGTCGCCGCATCATCGCCGCGACTGGGGCAGCCCACCACCAGGCCGGGAATATCGCGCAACGCCGTGATCGAATTATCGTTGTGGAAGTGCCCGCCGAAGCCGCGCTGATAGCCCAGCGAGGCGACACGCATCAGCATGGGGTTGCGGTACTGGTCGTTGGAGAAGAACTGCAGCGACGCGGCCTCACCGCGAATCTGATCGCAGGCGTTGTGGAAGTACGCCAGGTACTGGATCTCGGGCAACGGCAGCATGCCCATGTTCGCGTAGCCCTGGGCAAGGCCCAGGATCATGGTCTCATCGAGCAGGGTGTTGAACACGCGCGTATTACGGAAGGCTTTGTGCAAGCCCTTCGTCACCGTGTACACGCCGCCCTTCTGCGCCACGTCTTCGCCGAACAGCAGGCTCTCGGGATACTTCGCCATCAGGTCATGCAAGGCCTGCCCGATCTGGACAGCCATGTGCTTCGGCGCCTGCTTCTCGGGCAATTTCTCCGTGCCGCCGAACACGCGCTCGCGCTCTGCGCTGTCGCCCGCGCGCTGGGCCTCGGCACGCACGGCATCAGGCGTATAGGGCGCCAGCGGCCTTACGACTTCTTCCAGGGTGGTGATCTTGGGGCGGCGATCGGCCTCGTTCGCCGCTTCGAAGCAGCGTTTGCGAACGCTGTCGTACAAGCCGAGCAGGCTCTCGCGGTCGTACAGCCCCGACGCCAGCGCAATGGTGGCGCTGCGCAAGAGCGGATCCGTCGCTTCCAGGGCCACCAGCTCTTCCACGGAGCGCCATTCGATCTCGAAATCCGTACCCGCATGGCCCATCACGCGCGTGGTGTTCAGGTGCAGGAACGTGGGGCGGCGCGTGTTGCGGCAATGCTCCACGGCACGCTGGACACCGGCGTAACCACCCGCAAGGTCAAGACCATCGGCGTAGAAGTAATCGAGGTTCGAACGGCGCTCGAAGTTGCTCGCTACCCAGCCGCTCGGCGTTTTTACCGAGATGCCGATCCCGTTGTCTTCGCAGACGAAGAGCACGGGCGCCGGCAGCTTCTGGTAGGCCGTCCATGCGGCAGCATTGAATGCGGTCTGCGCCGTGGCGTGGTTGGACGACGCATCGCCAAACGAGCACAGCGTGATCGAGTCGTTGGGAATGGGCAGTGCGTGGCCAATGCGCTTGCCCTGCTCGATCGCGATGGCCGTACCCAGCGCCTTGGGCAGGTGCGAGGCGATGGTGGACGTCTGCGGTAGCACCCACAACGGTTTGCTGCCCCAGACCTTATGCCGGCCACCCGAGGCCGGATCTTCGCTGCTAGCGGCGAACGACAGCGCGGAATCCATGATCGGATCCATGCCCGGCAGCTTGCGGAAACGCTCTGCCATGAAGCCGCCACTACGGTAATGCAGGAAGGCCGGATCGGTATGCCGCGTCGCGCGCGCCACCATCGCATTGCCCTCGTGGCCCGACGAACCGATGGTGTAGAACACCTTGTTCTGCACACGCAGCACGCGCGCCATCAGGTCGAGATGGCGGCTGATCAGCTGCGATTCGAGCAGTTCGCGAAAGCCCTTCGCATCCAGCGCGCTTCCCGGCAGCACCGGCTCATCGTCGCGTGGCGCACGGGCGACATCGCCCTGCCAGAACTGCACGAACTCGACGAAGTTCTGGTCGACGATTTCGGCGCGGTTGAAGCCCTTGTGGCGGGCGGCGATGGTATGCGGGACGGACATGGCGTGCTCGGGAAAAAGGTTCAGGGGCAAACGATAAATTCAGCGGCGGCCCGCGAGCCATTGCCCGCGTGTCTGCCCCCACAGGTCGACGACATCGCCTTCGAACGGCGCGGGTAGCGTACCGGGGCCAAGCAAGGTGGAGCCCAGCTTTTTCGCCACGCTGATCGACGCGAGATTGTCGGGATTGATGGAGTGGATCACTTCCTTCCATCCAAGGTTTTCGAACGCCCAGTCCATCGAGGCGGCCGCCCCCTCGGTGGCGTAGCCCTTGCCCCAGGTCTCACGCAGCAGGCCCCAGCCAATCTCGTGGCCGGGCCAGCCTTCAGGCTCCCAGGGGCCAAGCCGGCCTACCCAGCGGCCACTGGCGCGCTCGATGACCGAAAACATGCCAAACCCCAGGATGCTCCACGAGCCGGCCATGGTCATGAAGTTGCGCCAGGCGATGGCGCGCGGTTGCGGGCCGCCCAGGAAACGGTTCACTTCCGGATCGGCCATGCATTCGGCCCACGCGTCGAAATCTTCCGCCGCGGTGGGCCGCAGGATCAGCCGATCGGTCTCAATGCGCGGCCCGTGCATGGCGCCGCGATCAGAACGCGTTGATGCCAGTGAGTTCACGGCCCACCACCAACTGGTGCACCGTCTCGGTACCTTCGTAGGTGATGACCGATTCCAGGTTCAGTGCATGGCGGATGGCCGAGTGCTCGGTGGTGATGCCGGCACCGCCCAGGATGTCGCGACATTCGCGGGCGATATCCAGGGCCATGCGCACATTGTTCCACTTGGCCAGCGAGACCTGCGTGGGCTGCATGCGGCCCGCATCCTTCAGGCGGCCCAGCTGCAGCGACAGCAACTGCGCCGTGGTGATGCGGCGGGCCATGTCGGCCATCTTCAGCTGCACCGCCTGGTTGGCGGCGAGCGGGCGGCCGAACAGGATGCGCTGCGAGGCGTAATCCAGTACTTCCTTAAGGCAGGCCTGCGCGGCGCCGATCGGCCCCCAGGTAATGCCGTAGCGAGCCTGGGTGAGGCAGCCCAGCGGGCCCTTCAGGCCCTTCACGTTGGGCAAGCGGGCGCTATCGGGCACGCGCACGTCATCAAAGAACAGCGCCGACGTGACCGAGGCACGCAGGCTCATCTTCTTGTGCACTTCCTGAGCGGCGAAGCCCTTGGTATCCGTCGGCACGACAAAACCCTGGATGCCATCATCGGTCTGTGCCCACACGATGGCGATGTGCGCGAGGTTGCCGTTGGTGATCCACATTTTGGCGCCGTTGATGACCCAGTCGCCGCCATCGCGGCGCGCCACGGTCTTCATGTTGGCCGGATCCGAACCGCCGTGCGGCTCGGTGAGGCCGAAGCAGCCGATGACCTCGCCCGCCGCCATGCGCGGCAGGTATTCGCGCTTCTGCTCTTCCGAGCCGTAGGCGAAGATCGGGTACATGCACAGCGAGCTCTGCACCGAGGCGAAGCTACGCAGGCCCGAATCGCCGCGCTCCAGCTCCTGGCAGATCAGGCCGTAGCTCACGCCGTTCATACCGGCGCAACCGTATTCCTCGGGCAGGGTGGCGCCCAGCAGGCCGAGCGAGGCGATCTCGGGCACCAGTTCAGCCGGGAAACGGGCCTGGTCGAAGGCATCGCCGATGATCGGCAACACCTTTTCATCGACAAAGCGGCCAACGGCATCCTGCACCATGCGCTCTTCTTCGGTGAGAAGCGAGCGGACGTCGTAGAGATCGAGCGGGTCGAGACGGTGGGCCATGCGGGTACTCGTAAGCGGCAGCCGGAAAGCCCTCGATTGTAGACCCGTGTGAAGGGGCGGTCATGCCGGGCCGCAGCAAACCGCGGGGCGCCCGGCTTTTTCACCGGGCTGCCCAGCCACCATGCGCCCGCGAAGGGTGTGCCGGGGCGTAATCGATTACATAATGGCCCTGCTCACCGCCACCTGGCCTTCCCCATGTTCAAGGGTGTGATCCTCGGTTTCGCCTGCTACGCGGCCTACGCGTGGAGCGATGCGTTCGTAAAGTCACTTGAGGGCACCCTGCCCGCTTATGAGGCGGTATTCTTCGGCGCCGTGCTGGCCCTCGCAGCCCTGCCCTTCCTGAAGAAGCCGGGCGACCGCTGGAGCGAGATCGTGGTGTCGAAGATGCCCGGCCTGTGGCTGCTCCGCGCCATGGCCGGTGCCATCGGCAACGTGACGGCGGTGATGGCCTTCACCGCCCTGCCCATGGCCGAGGCGTTCTGCCTTATCTTCCTGCTGCCGATCTTCGTCACGATCCTCTCGGTAATCTTCCTGCGCGAACACGTCGGCTGGCGGCGCTGGTCGGCCGTGGTCGTGGGCTTCCTGGGCGTGCTGGTAGTGCTCCGGCCCGGGTTCCGCCACCTGGGTACCGGGCATGTCGCCGCGATCATCTGCGGCATCACCGGCGCGCTGTCGATCATCGCCCTGCGCATGGCGGGTGCCAATGAAAAGCGCATCACGCTTTACGGCGCGGGTGTCGTGGGACCGATGATCGCCGGCTTCATCATGATGCTGCCGCACTTCGTATGGCCGGACCTGCACCAGTGGCTGCTGATCCTGGGTTACGGTGGCTTCGCCGCCATCGGTGCCGTGCTGCTGATGCTCGCCACGCAGCATGCGCCTGCCGCACGCGTCGCGCCCACGCAGTACAGCCAGATGCTATGGGCCATCCTGTTTGGCTATCTCATCTTCCACGATCACCTCGACTGGCCGATGCTGATCGGCATCGTGCTGATCCTCGGCGCCGGCCTGTTCACCTTCGTGCGCGAAGAGAAGAAGACCGACTGGTGGCGGTGGACGAATATCGTCTGACGTAAGCGTCAGACAGCCGCGTCAAGAATTACTTACGCCATGAGGCACATGCCCGGTGGCCACCACGCGACGGGCGGATTCCACGTTGGCCGGGCTGTCGTCGAAGAAGATGTCGGCACCGAAAGCATCGAGGAACGGGCCTTTATCGCGGCCGCCGAGGAATAGCGCTTCATCGATACGTACGCCCCAGCGGCGCAGCGTGAGGATGACGCGCTTGTGTGCGGGGGCCGAGCGTGCGGTGACCAGGGCGGTGCGAATCGGCGAGGTTTCGGCCGGGAACGCGGCCTGCAGGCGGTGCAGCGCCGAGAGGAAGCCACGGAACGGGCCACCGGAGAGGGGCTCGGCCCACATCTCGGTCTCGTTGCGGTGGAAGGCGTCCAGGCCCTGTTCGCGCGATACGCGCTCGCCTTCGTCGCCGAAGATTACCGCGTCGCCATCGAAGGCGATGCGCAGCTGCTCGGTGGAGCGCGGCGGTGCCGTCGAAGGAAGGATGGTGGCGGCGGCGACGCCGGCGCGCAGCGCCCTGCCCACGTCTTCTGCGTTGGCGGAAAGGAACAGATCGGCCTTGAACGGCGCGATGTAATCCGAGGTGGGCGCGCCACTGGTGAACGCCGCGCGGGAAATCTCCAGGCCGTAATGCTGGATGGCGTTGAAGATGCGCAGGCCGGTGTCGCCCGAATTGCGCGAAAGCAGGATGACTTCAACGGCCGGCACGTCACCCGACAGCTTGTTGAGGTCGAGCAGCTTCTGCACCAGGGGGAACGCCACGCCGGGCTTCAGCAGCTCGTCTTCGTGTTCGATCTGGAAGGAGCGATAGGCATCCAGGCCTTCGCGTTCGAACAGCTCGTGGCTGCTGCCCATGTCGAACAGCGCCCGCGAGGAGATGGCCACCACCAGGCGGTTATCGCGCACGGACGATTCGGCGTGGGCGTTGGTGGCGGTGAGGTCCTCAGGGGCGTTCATGGGTTAGGCCGGTGGGTGGGGTATGGGGCGATCGTATCGCCTACAGGGCGAACTGTTCGTCGAGGATGCGTTGCTGCAGGTTGTGCTCGGGGTCGAACAGCAGGCGCACGCCATGGCGGCGCGACTGGCGGATCTCCACCGTGCGGACGTCGCGCACCTCGTGGAAATCGGCAGTGGCGCTGATCGGGCGCTTGTTTGGGTCCTTCGTATCGAAGCCGACCTTGGCCGCGTGCGGCAGGATGGCGCCGCGCCAGCGCCGGGGACGGAACGGACTGATCGGCGTGAGCGCCAGCACGTTGGCATCCAGCGGCAGGATGGGGCCATGGGCGGAGAGGTTATAGGCCGTGGAACCCGCCGGCGTGGCCACGAGGATGCCATCGCATACCAGTTCCTCGAGCTTCACTTCACCGTTCAGGCGCACTTGAAGGTGTGCCGCCTGATTGCTCTGGCGCAGCAGTGCCACTTCATTGAAGGACAGCGCACGGTGCTCGACGCCGTCACAGCAGGTGCTGTGCATCTCCAGCGGATGCAACACCGCGGGATGCGCGCGCTCGATGCGTTCTACCAGGCCATCCAGCTCATGCTTGTTCATGAGGAAGCCGAGGCGGCCGAGTTTCATCCCGTAAAACGGTATACCAAGCGTACGGTGGGCGTGCAGGGTACGCAGCATGAAGCCATCGCCCCCAAGGGACACGATGATTTCGGCATCACCCGGTTCCACGCCGCCGTAGCGCTTGGAAAGCGCAGTGCGGGCGCGCTGGGCGACTTCGGTTTCGCTGGCGACGAAGGCTAGGCGCATGGGGGCGGCTTGAAGGACCAGCCCGGAGCTTAGCCCACGGCCCCCATAGTGGGAACCATGCTTGCGGATGAGCCCAACGCTTGCGGCCGCCCCTGTAGGAGCGCGCTTGCGCGCGATGGGGTCTATGGCAAGCACCCATCGCGTGCAAGCACGCTGCTACACGAGCCGTTGGACGTTGGTCAGACCGGGATCTGCGCCAGCTGGGCCAGGCGGCGGACGGCGACCGAGGCGATCGGGTAATCCGCGTTCTGGGTCAGGATCTCGGCGAGCATGCTGCGGGTGTACTTCAGCGTGGCATCGTCGCGGTCCAGCCAGGCCTTCACCGGGCTCACATCGGTGCGATCGCCGGCGATGGTGAGCACCTGCAGGGCCAGCGCACGATGCTGGGCATTGAGTTCGTCCAGCAGCGAGCCACGGGCCTGCGCGTGCCATGCGCCTTCCACCGGCAGGGCCTCGATCTGGCCACGCAGCCATTCCAGGTCCAGTGCTTCGCCCAGTTCGTAGAACACCTTGGCGACGGTAGCGATGTCCTTGCCGCTCTGCTTCGAAACTTCGACCATATCGAGCGCCGAGCGCAGCACCGAAACGCGGGCCAGGCGAACCGCCAGGTCAGTCGGTACGCCAAAGCCTTCCCACTTCTCCTGGCTCGCGGCGAAATCGCCACGGCCGGTATTCGTAAGCGCATCCGGCAGGGCCTTGCGCAGCGTGGTGACTTCGGCCGCGTAGCGATCGACGTTGGCGGCGATATCGAGCGACCCACCCGGACGATTGAGCAGCCAGCGCGTGAGGTGACGCAGCAGCGACCAGATCTGCAGGATCGCGTCGATCTGCGTGTCCTCAGCCACCTGGCCATCCAGCGCCTCGAGCTCTGCCCACAAGTCGCGGGCATCGAGGATCTCACGGGCCGCCGTGTAGGCCTTCGCGATCGCCGCCGGGCCGTGGCCCGTGTCTTCCTGCATGCGCATCATGAAGGTGGCGCCCATGCGGTTCACCGTCGAGTTGGTCACCGCGGTAGCGATGATCTCGCGCTTCAGGCGGTGGCGCTGCATGTGCTCGGCATACTTCTCGTGCAGCGGCACGGGGAAGTAGCGCACCAGCTCACGCGACAGGTACGGATCTTCCGGTACATCCGAATCCAGTAGCTGCTGGAACAGGCGGATCTTGTCGTAGGACAGAAGCACAGACAGCTCAGGACGGGTCATGCCCTGCCCGCGCTGCTTGCGCTCGGCCAGCTCGGCCGAGGTGGGCAGTGATTCCACCTGGCGATCGAGCAGGCCTTCGGCCTCCAGCGTGCTGATGAAGTGGGCCATGGAACCCAGGCGGCGCACCGACTGGTGCTCCATCACGGTGATGGCCTGGTTCTGCCGGTAGTTATCCCACAGCACGAGGCGACCGACTTCATCAGTCATTTCGGCCAACTGCTTGTTGCGGCCTTCGAAGGTGAGTTCACCACGCTGCACGGCATCGTTCAGCAGGATCTTGATGTTCACCTCGTGATCGGAGGTATCCACGCCCGCGGAGTTGTCGATGAAGTCGGTGTTCATCAGCACGCCCGCCTGCGAGGCTTCAATGCGGCCCTTCTGGGTCATGCCCAGGTTGCCGCCCTCGCCGATCACCTTGCAGCGCAGTTCATTGCCGTTGACACGCAGCGCATTGTTCGCGCGGTCGCCTACCTCGGCATGCGTTTCGCTGGTGGCCTTCACGTAGGTACCGATGCCGCCATTCCACAGCAGGTCGACCGGTGCCTTCAGGATCGCGGATAGCAGATCGTTCGGCGCCATGTGCGTGGCATCCGAGCGAATGCCCAGTACCGTCTTCACTTCGGCCGAGACCGGGATCGACTTGGCGCTGCGCGGGTACACGCCGCCACCGGCGGAGATCAGCGATTTGTCGTAGTCATCCCACGACGAGCGCGGCAGCGCGAACATGCGCTGGCGTTCCACGAAGCTCTTGGCCGCATCCGGGTTCGGGTCCAGGAAGATGTGACGGTGGTCGAACGCGGCCAACAAGCGGATGTGCTCGGAGAGCAGCATGCCGTTGCCGAATACGTCGCCCGACATATCGCCCACGCCCACCGTCGTGAAATCCTGGGTCTGGCTGTCGCGGCCCATGGCGCGGAAGTGGCGCTTGACCGACTCCCAGGCGCCCTTGGCCGTGATGCCCATGCCCTTGTGGTCGTAACCGTTCGAGCCGCCGGACGCGAAGGCGTCATCCAGCCAGAAGCCGTGCTCGGTCGAAATCGCGTTGGCGATATCGGAGAACGTGGCCGTGCCCTTGTCCGCGGCAACCACCAGGTACGGGTCATCGTTATCGTGGCGGACCACGTCGTGCGGCGGGACTACCTTGCCTTCGACGAGGTTATCGGTGATATCCAGCAGGCCGTTGATGAACATGCGGTAGCACGCGATGCCCTCGGCCAGCTGTGCATCACGGTCACCACCGACCGGCGGGCGCTTGACGAAGAAGCCGCCCTTCGAGCCGACCGGCACGATGACGGTGTTCTTCACCATCTGCGCCTTCACCAGGCCGAGCACTTCCGTGCGGAAATCCTCGCGGCGATCGGACCAGCGCAGGCCGCCACGGGCCACCGAGCCGAAGCGCAGGTGGATGCCCTCCACGCGCGGGGCGTAGACGAAGATTTCGCGGAACGGCACCGGCTTGGCCAGGTCCGGCACTTTGTGCGAATCGAACTTGAAGGCGATGTAGGCGCGGAACGTACCGTCCCAGGCCTGGAAGTAGCTGGTACGCAGCGTGGCGTGCACGAGCGAGATGAAGCTGCGCAGGATGCGGTCTTCATCGAGGCTGGAGACGTTATCGAGCAGCGCGTTGATCGCCTCTTCCACCGCGGCGGCCTGCTGCTCGCGCGGCAGCGACAGGGCGGCGATAAGGGTACCGATCAGCGCCGGATGCGCCGCGAGGGTTTCCTGGTCGATCAGCGCATGCATCTCGTGCGAGAGCATGCCTTCGGCGTAAGCGCGTTCCTTTTCATCCATGTTCTCGCGGCGTGGATCAAAGCGCGCGTTGAACATTTCGATGATGAGACCGGCGATCGCCGGGTAGCGGTTCAGCGCGTCTTCCATGTATGCCTGCGAGAACGCCACGCCGGTCTGCAGCAGGTACTTGCAGTACCCGCGCAGCACGGCCACCTGGCGCCAGTTGAGCTTGGCACCGAGCACCAGGCGGTTGAAGCCATCGTTCTCGGCATTGCCGCGCCAGATCTGCTCGAAGGCGTCTTCGAAGATGGTGCCCACCTGCGATACATCGAACGCGAGGCGGCCGACCGGCTGCACCTCGAAATCCTGGATGTACAGCGAGGCATCGCCCAGCTTCACTTCATACATGTGCTCGGTAAGCACGCGCAGGCCCAGGTTCTCCAGCTGCGGCAGCACTTCGGAGAGCGCAATATCCGAGCCCGAGCGGTAGACCTTGAAGCGCAGCTCTTCCGGGCGATGCGGCGGGTGGTAGAACGACATGCTGATGGCGTCGGGGCCATCCAGGCCGGCCAGCGCGCGTACATCGGCGGCGGCCACGGAGGGCGACACTTCATCGACGTAACCGGCCGGCAGCGCCTTGCCGTAGCGGTTGGCAAGGATGATGCCCTGCTGCTCGCCCGCGGTACCGATCAGCTGGTCACGCAGTTCGTCGTACCAGTTACGTGCAATCGAAACGATCTTCGCTTCGATCTCGGCCGCGTCGTACACGGGGTGATCGCCGATGCGCGGACGAACCGTCACGTGCAGGCGCACCAGCGCGGCTTCACCCATCAGCACGGCGGAATCGACATGCTCGCCGTGGAATGCATCGCGCAGGACGGCCTCCACGCGCTCGCGCACGGTGGTGTTGAAACGATCGCGCGGGATATAGACTAGGCACGAGAAGAACCGGCCGTAGCTATCGCGGCGAATGAACAGGCGCGTGCGCGTACGCTGGGCCAGCTCGAGCAGGCCCGAGGCCAGGGCGAACAACTCATCGGTGCTGCACTGGAACAGCTCATCGCGCGGCAGCGTGTCGAGGATGTGCTGCAGGGCCTTGCCCGAATGGGAATCGCGCTTCAGGCCCGAGCGGGCCATCACCGCCTCGCACTTATCGCGCACCAGTGGCACGTGCTGCGGGTGGGCCATGTAGGCATTGGACGAGAACAGGCCAAGGAAGCGCTGTTCCGCCGTCGGGCGGCCGTTCGCATCGAACTTGAGGACGCCGATGTAATCCATGTAGCCCGCGCGGTGGATCGGCGAACGGGCATTGGTCTTGGTCAGGATGATGGCATCGGTGGAACCCGAGCGCGGCAGCTCGCTGGCTACCAGGGTGCGCAGCGAACGCGGCGCGAGCGAGCGCTCGGCGGCGCGCAGGATGCCCAGGCCCGAGCCGTCGACCGTCTTCAGCACTTCATCGCCGGCATCCGCGGCCACTTCGTATTCACGGTAACCCATGAAGGTGAAGTGGTTATCGGCCACCCAGCGCAGGAACTCGGAGGCTTCACGCACTTCTTCGGCCGTGTACGGCAGCGAGCGCTTGCCGAGATCGTCGGCCACCTCGGTCATTTTCGCGCGCATGGCCCGCCAGTCGGCGACGGCTTCGCGCACATCGGCCAGGGCGGTCTCGACGTTCGCCTTCACCGTATCCAGCTCGGTGTCGTCGATGCGGTCGATTTCAAAGCGCATGATGGATTCGTTGTGGTCGCCGGTCCCCATGGCTTCCAGCTGGCCGGCGGCAGAGCGCGATACCGGCACCACCGGGTGGATGATCGCGTGGATATCGGCATGGGCGGCGCCCACCATCGATACGGTATCGACCAGGAAGGGCATGTCGTCGGTGACGACCTCGATCACCGCACGGGTACCGGAGACGCCGGGGTTATAGACCCGCACCTTGGCCTTGCCGGGGGTGCGCTCGCGGGCGAACGCCAGCAGGTCGCCGATCAGCGCGGCCCAGCGCTCAGGGGTGTGCAGGGCATGATCGGCCTGTGCCATGCGCTCGAAAAAGGCTTCGATAAAAAAGCGCGCCTCATTAAGGCGCTCAGCGGGAAAGGCGAGTTTCTTCAGTTCATCGAAAACGAGCGTCTGGAACTGGCCGTTTTCGGCTGCGCGAATCGCATTCATGGGCGGATATCGATGTGGGGAAGTTGGGAAAACCGTAAAAGGATAGCTCCCGTACGTGTCATAGAGCCACACCAATCGCGAATGTGATTCAAGTGATTTTCACCGCAGCGCGACAATTAATCGGTAACCGGCGACGCACTTCGCTCGCCTATCCAATTGGCATGACATGTGCGTCGCAACAATTCGCGTGCGAATGGGCGTCATGACCGTTGACGCTGGTCCCGGGGAGATTCTAAACTGGACGGTATAGTCCAGCAGGTATAGGTATGTCTCACCTGGAGAGCCGCCCGCCTTCCGACCGGCAGCAGCGGGTGCTCCAGGCGGCGTGCGCCCTGTTCCTGCGCGACGGTTACCGCGTAAGCATGGGTGCCGTGGCCCGCGAGGCGGGGGTGTCCAAGCAGACCGTATACGCGCACTTCGAAAACAAGGACACCCTTTTCCACGCCGCTGTAGAACAACTTGTCCTGCCACTGCACGCGAGCCTCGCCCCGGAGCGCCGCGGGCTGGCCGCCACGCTGCAGGCCCTGGCGCACGCGCACCAGACCCACGTGATGGACCACGACAATGTCGCCCTTGGGCGCATGTTGATTGCCGAGGCACCCCGCTTTCCGGCGGCGGCCAGGACATTTTTCCGCACCGCCATCGAAACGGTGGCCGTGCGGCTATCGCACTGCATGGCTGAGGCAATGGATAACGGTGAGATGCGCCGGGAGGACCCGGAGACGGCTGCGGAACTGTTCCTGTCCATGTTGCATGGGCTGGAAGGGGACCGCCGCCTGTTTGGCCTGCGTGCAAGGGGACCGAAGGCACAGGATGACTGGGCCCGGCACGCGGTAACAGTATTTATGCACGCGTACGACATCCTCCCGGATGCCCGGACACGAACGAACAAGAAACCTGGAAAAGGAACGGAGTTCTCATGAAACCCCTGCCCCTGCGCACCACCCTGCTGGCCGCCGGCCTCGTCGCCGCACTGGCCGCCTGCCACAAGCAGGAAGCCCCACAGCAGCCACCCCCGCCGCAGGTGGGCTTCGTCACCGCCCAGCCGCAAGACGTCCCCCTGGTCCAGGACCAGGTGGGCCGCGTATCGGCGTTCCGCACCGCGGATGTCCGCGCCCGCGTGCCCGGCATCCTGCTGAAGCGCCTGTACACCGAAGGCACGGACGTGAAGGAAGGCCAGTCGCTGTTCAAGATCGACCCTGCCCCGCTGCAGGCCGAGCTTGACCAGCAGCTCGCCAATCTGGCGTCGGCCAAGGCCACCGCGGTAAACAGCAAGGCCCAGGCGGATCGCGCCCGCGGCCTCATCGGCAAGAACTACGTGTCCCGCGCCGACCTGGATACCGCCGAAGCCACCGAGCGCACCTCGAATGCTGCCGTGAAGCAGTCCGAGGCCGCCGTGCAGTCGGCCCGCATCAACCTGGGCTTTACCGACGTGCGCTCGCCCATCTCGGGCCGCGCCGGCAAGCAGCAGGTCACCGAGGGCGCCCTGGTCGGCCAGAGCGATACCACCCTGCTCACCCAGGTGGATGAGCTGGACAAGGTGTACATCAACTTCAGCATGTCCGTGGGCGACCTGGACACGCTGCGCACGGCCGCCGCCAAGGGCGCCGCCACGCTCTCGTCCACGGATGAGTCGAAGGTGCGCATCCAGTTGCCGGATGGCTCGGACTTCGGCGAAACCGGCCAGCTCGACTTCTCGTCGGCGACGGTGAACCCGCAGACCGGTACGACCGATCTGCGCGCCCTGCTGCCCAACACCAACCAGCGCCTGCTGCCGGGCCAGTATGTGACCGTGAAGGCCACCCTGGGTGACCTGCACAACGTGTACCTGGTGCCGCAGGTGGCCGTGTTGCGCGATACCAACTCCGCCTACGTGATGGTAGTGGGCACGGGCAAGGTGAAGGATCCCCAGACGGGCGAAGAGAAGACGGTGGAATCCGCCGCTGTTCGCCGCGTCATCCAGACCGATCGCCTCAGCGGTTCGGACTGGGTCGTGACCGGCGGTCTGCAGCCGGGCGACAAGATCATCACCGAGGGCCTGCCCAAGGCGAAGGAAAACTCGCCGGTCAACGCGCAGCCTGCCAAACCGCAGGCCGCCGATGGCGCGGCACCGGCGAAGGCGGGCACCTCGGCCGCCCCCGCCGGCAAGCAGTAAGGGAGTTTCGTCATGCCGAGTTTCTTTATCGACCGCCCCATCTTCGCGTGGGTCGTGGCGATCCTGATCAGCCTTACCGGCACGATCTCCTTGCTGAACATGGGCATCGAGTCGTATCCGAATATCGCTCCGCCGCAGGTCGTCGTTACGGCGACCTACCCGGGTGCGAGCGCGGATACGACCGAAAAGACCGTGACGCAGGTGATCGAGCAGCAGCTGACTGGTATCGACCACCTGTTGTACTTCAGCTCGCAGTCGAGCTCGTCGGGCCAGGCAACGGTCACGCTCACCTTCGAAACCGGTACCGATCCTGACATCGCGCAGGTGCAGGTGCAGAACAAGGTCTCGCTGGCGACGCCCCGCCTGCCTTCGGAAGTGACCCAGCAGGGTGTCGTGGTGGCCAAGTCCAACCCCGACTTCCTGATGTTCGTCGCCCTCACCTCGACCAACCCATCGATCGATAGCTATCGCCTGATGGATATCGTGTCGTCGCAGGTGCTCGACCAGGTGGCTCGTATCCCCGGCGTGGGCAGCACCCGCCAGCTGGGTTCCGAGTACGGCATGCGCGTATGGCTGAACCCGGACAAGCTGCGTGGTTATGGCCTTTCGGCCACGGACCTGCAGCAGGCCCTGTCCACCCAGAACGTGCAGTTCGCCGCCGGCTCGATCGGTACGGACCCGGCCACCAACGGCCAGGGCTTCAGCGCCACCGTATCGGCCGAAGGCCGCTTCACCTCGCCGGAAGAGTTCTCCAACATCATCCTGCGTGCCAATAACGATGGCACGGTGGTGAAGCTGAAGGACGTGGCCCGCGTCGAGCTTGGCCCGCAGAGCTACGGCTTTGCCACCGAGTGGAATGGCACCCCCACCGGCTCGTTCGGTGTGCAGCTGCTGCCTGGCGCGAACGCGCTGGACGTGGCCAATGCCGTGCGCGCGAAGATGGCCGACCTAGCCAAGAGCTTCCCGGATGGCGTGACCTGGTTCGCCCCGTACGACACGACGAAGTTCGTGGTGATCTCGATCGAGGAAGTGGTCCATACCCTCGTCGAGGCCATCATCCTCGTCTTCCTCGTGATGCTGATCTTCCTGCAGAACTTCCGCGCGACGATCATCCCCACCCTGGTTATCCCGGTCGCCCTGCTCGGCACGTTCCTGGGCCTGTCGCCGCTGGGCTTCACCATCAACCAGCTGACCTTGTTCGGCATGGTGCTGGCCATCGGTATCGTGGTGGATGACGCGATCGTCGTGATCGAGAACGTCGAGCGCATCATGTCCGAGGAGAACGCCACTCCGAAGGAAGCGACGCGCAAAGCCATGGGCCAGATCACCGGCGCCATCATCGCGATCACCGTGGTACTGGCGGCCGTGTTCGTCCCGTCTGCACTGCAGCCGGGTGCCTCGGGCATCATCTACAAGCAGTTCGCACTGACCATCGCCGTCTCGATGGGCTTCTCCGCGTTCCTTGCGCTGTCGTTCACCCCTGCCCTGTGCGCCACGATCCTTAAGCACGATCACGGCCAGGGCAAGAAGAACATCGTCTACCGCAAGTTCAACGAAGTCTTCGACTGGACGACGCACACGTACGCCGGGCACATCACCTCGGCCGTGCGCCATGCACCGCGCTGGATGGTGGTGTTCGTGCTGATCGCGGTGCTCTGCGGTTTCCTGTTCACGCGCCTGCCCACCAGCTTCGTCCCCGACGAAGACCAGGGTTACGCGCTGGCGATCGTGCAGCTGCCGCCGGGCGCCAGCCTGGCCCGCACGCAGAAGGCACAGGAAGATATCCGCAAGGTCATCCTGGGTGACCCGTCGGTGGATGGCGTGTTCCAGATCTCCGGCTTCAGCTTCCTGGGCCAGGGTGAAAACGTCGGCATGGACTTCATCCGCCTGAAGGACTGGTCTGATCGTGATGTCACGGCGACCCAGTTCATCCAGGCGATGAACGGCAAGATGCAGTCGGTGACCAACGCCACGATCTTCGTGGTGAACCTGCCGACCATCCGCGGCCTGTCGCAGTTCGGCGGTATCGACATGTACCTGCAGGCACGTGCCGGCCAGTCCCGCACGGAGCTGACCCAGGCCCGCAACATGCTGCTCGGCGCTGCCGCGCAGGATAAGCGCCTGGTAGGTATCCGCCCGAACACCCTGGAAGATGCACCCACCCTGCAGCTTGACGTGGATCGCACGCAGGCACAGACGATGGGCCTGTCGGTCAGCGATATCTACACCGCGATCCAGCTCACGCTGGCCCCGGTGTACATCAACGACTTCCAGTACGGCGGCCGTGTGAAGCGCGTGATGCTGCAGGCCGATGCGCCCTACCGCATGGGCACGGACTCGTTCGAGCACATCTTCACGCCCAGCACGCTCAGCTCCACGTCCTCGAGCAGCTCGACCAGCACCGGAGGAACGGTTTCCAGTTCGTCGACCACCACCGATAGCACCATGATCCCGCTGTCGTCCGTGGTGCATTCCAAGTGGACCAACGTATCGCCCAGCCTTACCCGCTACAACGGTTACTCGGCCGTGGAAATCGTGGGTAACCAGGCGCCGGGGTACTCCACCGGCCAGGCCATGGGCATCGTCGAAGGTATCGTGAACGACAAGCTGCCGAAGGGCTTCGGCTATGACTGGACCGGCCAGTCCTACCAGGAAATCCTGGCGGGTAACTCGGCCACCATGCTCATGGTGCTGTCCATCGTCATCGTGTTCCTCTGCCTTGCCGCCCTGTACGAAAGCTGGTCCATCCCGGTGGCCGTTCTGCTGGTGGTCCCGCTGGGTATGCTGGGTACGGTGGTGTTCTCGGAACTGCGTGGCCTGCCGAACGATATCTTCTTCAAGATCGGCCTGATCACCGTGATCGGCCTGGCCGCAAAGAACGCGATCCTGATCGTGGAATTCGCGGTGGAACAGCAGGGCACCGGCAAGACACTGAAGGATTCGGTCGTGGAAGCAGCCCGCCTGCGACTGCGCCCCATCCTGATGACCTCGCTGGCATTCATCCTGGGCGTGCTCCCGCTGGCCATCTCCACCGGTGCGGGCGCCAACTCCCGCCACGCCATCGGTACCGGCGTGATCGGCGGCATGTTGTTCGCCACGTTCCTGGGCTTGCTGCTCATCCCCGTGTTCTACGTGGTGGTGCGCCGCCTGCTCGGCGATAAGCTGGACGAAGCCTCGAAGACCATCCGCCACCATGGCGATGATGGCCACGACGGCCACGACCCGCACGACGGTGGCAGTGGTCCGCAGGGCGGTGGCACTCCGCCCGTGAACGCGGCACCGCACGCACCGAATGTCGGTGATGTAAGGGCCTTCGATTCCGACCCGCGACGCGGAACGGATCGCCCGTAACAAGAAAAGCCCGGCGAAAGCCGGGCTTTTTTTTGGGTTGACATCCCGCGCTCCTGCCACCAGCATGAAATAACGATCTGGCCGTCCAGACGTCTCACCGGGCCAACACCAAGAGGCATCCGTGATCCCGACCATGCAGCACCCCAACAACACGCCTTCCCTGCCGACCACCCTGCGGGTTGCGGCGTGTTGTTGCCGCTGTCGGGCGTAACCCCCTAGCCGCTCTGGCCCGCCGGGCCCTGTAGGAGCGCGCTTGCGCGCGATCGGCCGTCCCTCAACGGCTGATCCCCGCTAATCCCCCCATTTCCTACAAGCGTTCGCCCCCACGGCGAGCTAGCGTCGTTCGCGTGCGTTTTTGCGAATGGCGTCGCCTATCCATCGCTCCCCCACCAGGATCGCACCCCATGTTGCACGCTCCGCTTCGTCGCCTCGCCCTACCCGCCCTGCTCGCTGCCAGCCTCGGCACGCCCGTCGCAAGCGCGCAGGAGACGCCACCCGATGCCCAGGGCAAGCCGCCCACGCAGCTCGAACAGGTCGTTGTTACCGGTACGCGCTCGGTCAACCGCAGCCAGGAAAGCTCGCTTTCGCCCATCGATATCGTAACGGCGAAGGATCTGCAGACGGCCGGCGACACCCAGCTAGGCGCCGTGCTTTCACGCTTGGTGCCGTCGCTGAACTTCCCCCGCGCGCCGGGCAATGACGGCTCCGGCATCGTGCGCCCTGCCGCCCTGCGCGGCCTTTCGCCCGACGAGACGCTCGTGCTGGTCAACGGCAAGCGCTGGCACACGAGCGCCCTGCTCAACCTGCAAGGCGCGCTCGGCCGTGGCTCAGCGCCCGCTGATTTGAACTCGATCCCGATTTCCGCGATTGACCACATTGAGGTACTCCGCGATGGCGCATCCGCACAGTACGGCTCCGACGCCATCGCGGGCGTGATCAACATCGTGCTCAAGGGCGCTGCGAAACCCGGTAGCAACGAAGCGAGCATCACCGCCGGCCGCTACAGCGCCGGCGACGGCAAGCAATGGCAGGGCGAGGCGAGCATTGGCGTGCCGCTGGGCGGCGACAAAGGCTGGGCCCGGCTGAGCGTCGTGCAAGGCCATGCGGACGCCACCAACCGCGGGGGCCGTGATTACCGCGACCCGACATCACCCGTGTATGGCCAGATCACCCAGCGTATCGGCGAGCCAGATATCAGCACCCACCAGGCGCTGCTAAACGTGCAATACGCGATCACACCGCATGCGGAGTTCTACGCCTTCGCGAGCACGAGCAGCCGCGAAGGCACCTCCCCGGCCCTGTTCCGCCCCTACAACAGCTCGCGTAACGTTCTCTCGATCTACCCGGAGGGCTTCCTTCCGCTCAACGACGTGCGCTCCATCGATAGTGCGCTCGTGGCGGGTGTGCGCGGCACGACGACGGGTGGCTGGCGATGGGATATCAGTGGTAACTACGGCCGCGACCACGTCAGCATCGATCCCATCCACACGTTGAACGTGGACCTGGGCGGCGCCAGCCCCACCCGCTTCAACGCTGGCCGCCTGGTCTCCACACAGAAGGCCTTCGATGTCGATATCGCGAAGGACCTTTCGGTCGGCTGGTTGCAGAATCCGGTGACGCTGGCGTTCGGCGTGGAGTATCTCTACCAGCGTTACGGCATCGAAGCGGGCGATCCGGCGTCGTATTTCGGCACCGGTTCGCAGGGTTTCCCGGGTTTTACGCCTGGCGATTCGGGCTACCACGCACGACACGATGTCGCCGAGTACATCAGCCTGGAGAACCAGATCACCGACAAGCTCAGCGGCTCGCTCGCGGTGCGCCATGAGGACTACACCGACTTCGGCAACACCACATCCGGCACTCTTTCGGCCCGATACGACTTTACCGATACGTTCGCATTGCGTGGCACGGCAGGCACCGGGTTCCGTGCACCGTCGCTCGCCCAGCAGTTCTACACGACCACGTCGACCAACGTTATCGGCGGCGTGCCGACGCAGATCCGCAACTTCTCGGTAAACGATCCCGTGGCTCGTGCGCTCGGCGCCGAACCGTTGAAGGCGGAGAAGTCGCACAACTACACGCTGGGCGCCACCTATCTCCCGGGTGGCTGGACGTTCTCCCTCGACGTTTACCAGATCACGATCGGTGATCGCATCGTGCCTTCTGAAAACCTGGTGGGCAATGATGTCCAGGCCTATCTCACCAGCCAGGGTTACGCGAACATCCAGGGCGGCAGCTACTTCACCAATGCACTGAAGACCCGCACGCGCGGCGTCGATTTCAGCAGCGGCTACCGGCTGGACCTGGGTAACGCTGGCCTGCTGCAGTTCACCGCGGCCTACAATCGCAATCACACGACCATCCTTTCCGTTGCGCCGAACCCACCTGCCCTCGCGCAGAACGGCCTCGAACTCGTCCGCGTGGGCCATATCGCCCAGGGTTACATCACCAACGGCGGCCCGCGCGACAAGATCGCCCTCGGCACGGACTACACGCTAGGCAACTGGAGCGCACACGGCACGCTCACCCGCTACGGCACGTTCCTGCAGAACCAGGATCCAGTGAGCAACCCCGGCTACGACCAGTGGTTCCCCGCACGCTGGGTGCTTGATCTCTCCACCAGCTACGCCGTGGATGGCTGGACCTTCACCGCCGGCGTGGACAACCTCACCAACGTGTATCCGCAGAAGTACAAGGCAGGCAGCGATGGTGCGGTGGGTGGCACGTGGCCGTACCCGGATTATTCGCCGTTTGGGTACAGCGGGCGGTACCTTTACACGCGGATCGCCTATCGCTGGTAGGCGCCGTCATTTCGTGCTGATGGCTACGGACATTCGCATAACAACGTTTGGCTGACGCGCCCGCAGAGCGCGGCCTACGCGCGCTTGAGATAACGGCCTGCATATCTAGAAAAGCCTTTCGAAGACGCTTGTTTCCCGTCTTTGAGTTGCTGATCAGTCATGCAGGTCGTGCATCAACCACGTTTACGTCGTCACGGTGTATGTGGCTACATACGCCGCTGCTCTCCATGAGAGGCGTTGGCTTCGAATGGGACGAGGCGAAGGCCCGCAGCAATCTATCAAAGCACAAGATTTCGTTCTTCGCTGCCGTTGAGATATTTCGCGATGACTTCTTGCTAGAGCGTCCCGATGAGCGGTCGCACGCGGAGTATCGCCATCGTGCCATCGGCATCTCTGATAACCGCATACTGTTCGTCGTTTTCACTAACCGCGGAGATTGCATCCGCCTCATATCGGCCCGAAGGGCTACTCGCCATGAAACAATCAGATACTGGAAAAACCGTTTACTACGTGCTTGATCTCGATGCCCCGCCCCGCCGAATGAGCGCGGCCGAGCGCGCAACGTTAGACGAATCCCCCATCGACTTCAGCGATCTTCCCGAGCAGACGATCGACGAAAGCTGGTACATGCCCAACTGGCCAGAACGCTTCACGGCACGCGCGGCGAGTCTTGAGGTCAAGGGCACGGTGGACGACGCATTGATCTATTGACCCACAAACCGCCCGTCGGTCACTTCACAACGAAAAAGCCCTGGCACATGGCCAGGGCTTCTCACATCAAACGAAGTGGAGCGCGCTTAGCGCAACCCCGTCTCCGCACGCGCAATCACAAGGCGCTGGATCTCGCTGGTGCCCTCATAGATCTCGGTGATCTTGGCATCGCGGAAGTACCGCTCCAGCGGCATTTCCTTCGAATAGCCCATGCCGCCGTGGATCTGCACGGCCTGGTGGGTGATCCACATGGCGGCTTCCGATGCCACCAGCTTGGCCATGGAGGCCTCGGTGCCGAAGCGGCCGCCGGTCTTTTCCACCTGGCCCTTGGTCCAGGCGGCACGCAGGGTCAGCAGCAGGGCGGAGTCCAGCTTGCACTTCATGTCGGCGATCTTCGCCTGGGTCATCTGGAACGTGCCGATCGGCGTGCCGAACGCCTTGCGGTCACGCGACCACTGCAGGGTGGCCTCGTACGCGGCCCGGGCAACGCCCACCGCCTGTGAGGCAATACCGATACGGCCGGCATCCAGCACGCCCATGGCAATGGAGAAGCCCTTGCCTTCGGCGCCCAGCATGTCTTCCTTCGGGCACACGTAATCGTGGAACTCGATTTCACAGGTGGCCGAGGCGCGGATGCCCAGCTTCGGCTCGGTCTTACCAGCCAGGAAGCCCTCGCGCTTGGTATCGATAATGAAGGCCGATACGCCCTTGGCGCCGATCCCCGGCGTGGTCACGGCGAACAGCACGATGTAGCGCGCCACCGGGCCCGAGGTAATCCAGCTCTTCTTGCCGTTGATCACCCAGTCGCCATCGGCATTCTTCACCGCGCGGGTGTGCATGTTCGAGGCATCCGAACCCGACTGCGGCTCGGTGAGCGCGTAAGCACCAATGGCCTCGCCCGAGGCAATGGCGCGCACGTACTTTTGCTTCTGCTCTTCGGTGCCGTTCTTCAGGATGCCGTTGCAGAACAGCGAATTGTTCACCGACATGATGGTGGAGGTGGCGGCATCGGCTGCGGCGATCTCGACCATGGCCAGCACGTAGGCCACCGGGTCCATGCCCGCGCCGCCGTACTCTTCGGGCACTTCAATGCCCATCAGGCCCAGCTGGCCCATTTCCTGGATGTTCTCGAGCGGGAATTCACCCTTGGCGTCGTGCTCGGCGGCGACGGGAGCGATGCGCTTCTGGGCGAAATCGCGGGCGATGGACTGGATCGACAGCTGGTCGTCGGTAAAGCGGAAATCCATGGGTCATACCTCGGGCCGACAGGCGGCTCGGCTAGTCTTTGGGGGGAAGCGATCCGCCCATTCTAACGGTCGTTCGACTCTTTGCCGCCCTGCACCGCAACATGCGAACTTGACGTTGGCCGCATTGGGCCCCATCCTTAGTATCTCTGTATCGCGATAAAAGGATGTGGGATGGATCTGTCGACTGCCTCGACGGTGTTGCGGCTGTTGGCCGACCCCACGCGCGTGCGCCTCCTGGCGCTGCTGGATCGCGAAGAACTGACCGTGGCCGAGCTGGCGGCGGTGCTCCATCTGGCCCAGCCGCGCGTCTCAACCCACCTGGCCAAGCTGAAGGAAGCCGAGCTGGTACGCGATCGCCGTGCCGGCGTCTCCGCCTATTACCGCGCCAATGCCGAGGCCGACCCGACCCTGGCGGCCCTGGTCGCATCGCTGCGCGATACGCTGAGCGACGCCCTGCTCCGCGAGGATGCGGAGCGCCTGCCCGCCGTGCTGGCCCAGCGCGCCAGCACCGAGGGCTGGGCCGATACCGTCGCGGGTGACATGGAGCGCCATTATTCGCCTGGCCGCACGTGGGAAACCCTGGCCCGTTCGCTGCTCCAGCTGCTGGAAACCGGCGATGTGCTGGATATCGCCTCCGGCGATGGCGTCACCGCTGAGCTGCTGGCCCCGCACGCCCATTCCATCCTCTGTATCGATAGCTCCGAGCGCGTGGTCGAAGCGGCCCGCCAGCGTGTCTCCGCCTTCCGAAACGTGGAAGTACGCCAGGGCGACATGCACAAGCTGGACCTGGGCGAGCGCCGTTTCGACCTTGTGCTGATGATGCACGCCCTTACCTACGCGGAACGCCCGGCGGATGTGTTCCGCCAGGTGGCCAGCGTGCTCAAGCCAGGCGGCCGCGTGTTGGCCGTCACCTTGGGCGAGCATGACCACCGTGCCGTCGTGGAACCGTTCGACCACCGCAACCTCGGCTTCAGCCGCGACGGCCTTACGGCCATGGCGCGCGATGCCGGCCTGGACGTGGTGAGCTGCGACCGCCTGAGCCGCGAGCGGCGCGCCCCGCATTTCGAAGTGATCAGCCTGCTGGCACGCAAGGCCTGAGGAGGCATACCGTGAGCAACCTACCCTGGCTCCACCCCGAGCGCGTGGCCCTTATCCAGAAGGGCCTGGCCGAGAGGATCATGATCCTCGACGGCGGCATGGGCACGATGCTGCAGAACCATAAGCTGGATGAGAGCGGCTACCGTGGTGAGCGCTTCGCCGGCGGCAACGACAGCACCCACGATCACGGTCACGACCATCCGGGCGAATGCGACCTGAAGGGCAACAACGACCTGCTGCTGCTCAGCCAGCCGGAGATTATCCAGGGCGTGCACCAGGCCTACCTGGAAGCCGGTGCGGATTTCATTGAAACCAACACGTTCAACGCCACCCGCGTGAGCCAGTCGGATTATCACCTGGAACACCTTGTGCCCGAGCTCAACCGCGAAGGTGCACGCCTGGCACGCGAAGTGTGTGATGCCATGACCCTGAAGACGCCTGAGAAGCCGCGCTTCGTCATCGGTGTACTGGGCCCGACCAGCCGCACGGCGTCGATCTCGCCCGACGTGAACGACCCGGGTTTCCGTAATATCGATTTTGAAGAGCTCAAGGCCAATTACATCGAAGCCGCCCGCGCGCTGATCGAGGGCGGGGCCGACACCATCATGGTCGAAACCATCTTCGATACGCTCAACGCGAAGGCTGCGCTGTTCGCCCTCTCCGAGCTGTTCGACCAGCTCGGCGCACGCGTGCCGGTCATGATCTCGGGCACCATCACCGATCGCTCCGGGCGTACGCTTTCGGGCCAGACCGCCGAGGCGTTCTTCTATTCGGTCGAGCACATCCAGCCACTGTCCGTCGGCCTGAACTGCGCCCTGGGCGCCGAAGACCTGCGCCCGCATGTGGCCATGCTCGCCCGCATCGCCAATGCCGCCGTCAGCACCCACCCGAATGCCGGCCTGCCGAATGCGTTCGGCGAGTACGACGAAACGCCCGAGAGCATGGCTGCCACGATCCGCGATTTCGCGGCCGATGGCCTGATCAACATCGTGGGTGGCTGTTGTGGCACCACGCCTGCGCACATCGCGGCCATTGCCGCCGCTGTCGCACCTTACGCGCCGCGCGCGCCCAAGAGCACTGCCGAAGCCGCATGAGCATTCGCTACACCCGCCTTTCCGGCCTTGAGCCGCTGGTCCTCACCCCCGACCTGAACTTCATCAACGTCGGCGAGCGGACCAATGTCACGGGCTCGGCCCAGTTCCGCAAACTGATCAAGGAAGGCCGCTACGAAGAGGCCGTGGATGTCGCCCGCCAGCAGGTGGAGAACGGCGCCCAGATCATCGATATCAACATGGACGAGGGCCTGATCGATTCCGAAGCCGCGATGACGCGCTTCGTGAACCTGATTTCGTCCGAGCCCGATATCGCCCGCGTGCCGATCATGGTCGATTCCTCCAAGTGGAGCGTGATCGAAGCCGGCCTGCGCTGCATGCAGGGCAAAGGCATCGTCAATTCCATTTCCATGAAGGAAGGCGAGGCGCTGTTCCTCGAGCACGCGCGCAAGGTGCGCCAGTACGGCGCTGCCGTAGTGGTCATGGCGTTCGATGAGCAGGGCCAGGCGGATACCAAGGAGCGCAAGGTCGAGATCTGCTCGCGCGCCTACGAGTTGCTCGTGGACGGCATCGGCTTCCCGCCGGAAGACATCATCTTCGACCCGAACATCTTCGCGATCGCCACGGGTATCGAAGAACACAATAACTACGCGGTGGACTTCATCGAAGCCACTCGCGAGCTCAAGAGGCGATTCCCCTCGTCGCATATCTCCGGCGGCGTCTCCAACGTATCGTTCTCGTTCCGCGGTAACAACCCGGTGCGCGAGGCCATCCACTCCGTGTTTCTGTTCCACGCGATTGCCGCGGGCATGGACATGGGTATCGTGAATGCGGGTGGCCTGTCGATCTACGACGACCTGCCGGAAGAACTCCGTGAGCGGGTGGAAGATGTCGTGCTCAACCGCCGCCCCGATGCCACTGAGCGCCTGCTCGATATCGCTGACAAGTACAAAGGCGGCAAGGCCGGCGTGGTCGTTGAATCGGCCGCCTGGCGCGAAAAGGGCGTGCAGGATCGGCTCAGCCACGCGCTCGTGCACGGTATCGACCAGTACGTGGTGGAAGATACTGAGGAGGCCCGCCAGCTGTCGACGCGCCCGCTCGATGTGATCGAAGGGCCGCTCATGGCCGGCATGAACGTCGTCGGCGACCTGTTCGGTGCCGGCAAGATGTTCCTGCCCCAGGTGGTGAAATCCGCCCGTGTCATGAAGAAGGCCGTGGCCCATCTCATCCCGTTCATCGAGGAAGAGAAGAAGCGTTCCGGGGAGGCCGCTCGCAGCAACGGCAAGATCGTGCTGGCGACGGTGAAGGGCGATGTCCATGACATCGGCAAGAACATCGTGGGCGTGGTGCTCCAGTGCAACAACTTCGAGGTGATCGACCTTGGCGTGATGGTGCCGACGCAGAAGATCCTCGACACGGCACGTGCCGAGAATGCGGACATCATTGGCCTGTCGGGCCTGATTACGCCTTCGCTGGAAGAAATGAGCCAGGTCGCGCGTGAAATGCAGCGCCAGGATTTCCAGGTGCCGCTGTTGATCGGCGGTGCCACCACGTCGCGCGCGCATACCGCGCTACGTATCGAGCCGCACTACAAGTCACCGACGGTCTGGGTGAAGGATGCCTCGCGCGCCGTGGGCGTCGCCCAGTCCCTGGTGAGCAAAGACCTGGTCGATGAGTTCATGGCCAAGGTTCGCTCAGAATACGCCGAAGTACGCGAGCGCCACCGTGGCCGTGGCACGGGCAAAACGCTGGTGCCGCTGGGCAAGGCCCGTGACCAGCGCTTCAAAGGCGACTGGGCATCGTACGTTCCGCCTACGCCGAAGACACCGGGCATCACCGTATTCGACGACTACGACCTGGCCGAACTGCGCCGGTATATCGACTGGTCGCCGTTCTTCAACGCGTGGGAACTGGCGGGCAAGTTCCCGGCCATCCTGACCGATGACGTGGTCGGCACCCAGGCTACCGAACTCTACAACGATGCCCAGGCGATGCTGGATAAGCTCATCGCCGAAAAATGGCTTACCGCAAAGGGCGTCATCGGCTTCTGGCCGGCGGCCCAGGTAGGCGACGATATCGAGGTCTACGCCGAGCCCGGCACCGACGCGCGCAAACCCATGGCCGTGCTGCACAACCTGCGCCAGCAGGTCGATAAGCCGGTGGAGCGTCCGGACTTCTGCCTCTCCGACTTCGTCGCGCCGAAGGACACGGGTGTGCCGGACTGGGTGGGCGGCTTCGCCGTCACCGCAGGCATCGGCATCGATGCCCATGTCGCCCGCTTCGAGGCGCAGCACGATGACTACTCGTCGATCCTGTTGAAGGCGCTGGCCGATCGCCTGGCGGAGGCGTTTGCCGAGCGTATGCACGAACGCGTCCGCAAGGAATTCTGGGGCTACGAACCCGATGAGGCGCTCGATAACGACGCGCTCATTGCCGAGTCGTACCGCGGTATCCGCCCTGCCCCCGGCTACCCGGCCTGCCCGGAGCATACCGAGAAGCGCACGCTGTTCTCGCTGCTGGATGCCACGAAGCACACGACGGTGGAGCTGACCGAAGGCATGGCGATGTACCCCACCGCCGCCGTTTCGGGCTGGTACTTCTCGCACCCCGATAGCCAGTACTTCGTGGTCGGCCGCCTTACCCGCGAGCAGGTAGACGACTATGCCAGGCGAAAAGGCTGGGACCGTCGGGAAGCCGAGCGCTGGCTGGCCACGAACCTCGACTACGACCCCGACTAAGCCAACCCTGTAGGAGCGCGCTTGCGCGCGATGGGTACTTGTCCCAGTGCCTGATCGCGCGCGAGCGCGCTCCTACAAAGGCACGACGCTCGGCGGAACGCACGAGGCACTGCGATCAGTTGTCTTCCGGACCACCGGGCTTCACGGTTTCCTTCGGGTCCTTGTTCTTCAGGTGTGCGAACACGTTGTAGAACGAGACCAGCATGGGGAACGCCGTCTGGATGATGCCGACCGAATCGTTCTTGCCCCAGATGAAGTAGGCCAGGGTCAGCACGCTGCCGCTGACCGACAGGTACCAGAACGACATGGGGACCGTGACCTTCTTGTTCTTCTTCGTGGCGTAGAACTGGACGAACCAGCGCGCCGTGAACAGCAAGGTGCCGATCAGGCCAATGATCTTCCACGGGGTCAGGGTGATCAGGTGGAGCTCGGTAAGGGCTTCGTGCATGGCGGTGTCCTGGGCGTGCGTCCGCCGATTCTAGGCCGGGACGCTTGCCGGATGCTTACGCTGGCCGGCGGGCAAAAAAAACCCGGCACTAGGCCGGGTTTCGAAAATCGATGGTGGGCGGTACAAGGATCGAACTTGTGACACCTGCCGTGTGAAGGCAGTGCTCTACCGCTGAGCTAACCGCCCATCGAGCCGCGCATTTTACGTGGGAGTTCCGGGCACGTCAACGGTCTGGGCGCTAGAGGGTGCAGGCCGTGGCCGGCGCGAGCTCAGCGATCGAAACACCGCCCGAGGCGTTGAGCGACACCGTCCGACCTGGAATCTCCACGGTGCTTTCGCCACCATCCCCGGCCTTGTTGAGCACGCAAACCCTGAAACTCTCTGCGGTGCGCCCACTATTCGCTACCGGCAGGCCGCTCTGGTTGAAGGTGAGGACCTTCTCATCGGTCGCCGCCAGCGTTGTACGGCTATCCCCTTTCGAGGCCCGCAGCAAGGCATGTGCTGGCGTCGCCGTGGTGCTATACGCCTGGTTCGGGCCCGTGCTGCCGCCGTCGTACGCGTAGATCAGCCATCCCGTGGCGTACGATTTTGAGGTCCCGCCAGCACACGTAGCCGCATCAGACGAACGGCAGATGGATACGTACTTGTGCCGACCCGCCGCTTCCGCGCGCGCGTAGGTCAGATCGCCCGCGAGCGCATTGGTCGTGTTCGAGACATAGCCGCGGCGCATCGCTGTCCGTAGGGACGGTACCGCCACGGCCAACAATATGGCCAGGACAGCGATCGTTATCATCAGCTCAACCATTGAGAGACCGGCTGTGGCATGGGCACGCATGGGCAAGGACAGTTTCACCAGCACCTCCCGTTAACGTTGTCCTGGCCGCTCTGCGACTTGATGCCAAGCGAATTGATTGTCAGGTTGGCACACACATCCTTGGCCTGCCCCACCTGAGGTGTCGCCGTGGCGATGTAATCGGTGGAGATGTCCTTAATGGCTGCAAGGGTGATCTTGTAATAACCGTTGTCGGTCGTATCAGCGCCGAACTTCAGGTCGCCCGTCACCGATGTCGCGTATTTATTGTACGTCGCGTAATAGCGTTCCTGCGCCGTCGCCACCCGCATCAGCATGCTCTGCGCATCCGCACGTCGAGCGCGAAAGGCATAGCGGTTATAGGACGAAACCGCTATGGCCGTAAGAATCGCGATCACCGTGACCACGATCATCAGTTCGAGCAGGGTGAAACCGCCCTGCCCGCCGTGCCCCCTGTTCATACGCATGATCAGTTGTTCCCGTTGTTCAGCACGCGCCACGAGCGACGGCGCCAGATCGCATCGCCGAAGCCAAACGTCGCTCCGCTCTTTGAGAGCGAGATACCCGGCAGGTAGATCTGGCCGCCACCGACCTGCGACGCCGCAGGCAGCTGGCCGTTGGTCGGGACGTTGGTCACGCGGGCACCGGCCTGAGAGAAATCGCTCGGCCAATTCTTGATGTCACCGAAACCGACACCAGCACCAGCACCACCCGTCGCCGCATCAACCACGAGCACTGCGCCCTGGCGGTCTGGTTCGCACGGATCGCTACCCGTCGGGATCAGCGTCGTGATGATGGCGCGGCCGCTGTCGAACAGAGCCGTGGGATCAACCACAACGCGCTCGCCGGCGTCGGTCACGTTGTTATTCGAATCCGTAACGACCAGGTCGAAGTACCAGCCACCCACGGCCTTGTTGTTCGCATCGACCAGCGGCACCGCTTTCGTGGTCAGCCCGCGGATCTGATCGACTTCGGTCATCTTTTGCTGGATCAGCGAGCCCTCCTGGACGGCGGCCTGGCCTGTCTTGCCGGCTTCACGAATGCCGTAAACGCCCTGCACCGGAGTCGTGGAGTCAATCGTGTTATCGCTCCCCCCCAGGTACTTACCCGTACCGAAGACAACGATGAAGTTCTGGCTGTTCGGGTCGGCGAACAGGCGCGGCATGACGGTAATCGGACGCTTGCCGAGATGGTCGGTCGAAGGCTGGTACGCCAGATCGACCGTCCACTTGGTGGGATCGGCGTTAGTTAAGTCAAAACGCCACAACTGCCCCTGCAAGTCGCCGGCAAAGGCAACATCATCCACCTGATCACTGTTGTAATCGCCAAGCACGGGAGACGCCAGGCCGTAGCTCGTCGTTCCTGCCGGGGTTTTGAGTTCTTTGATCAGCGCACCGGTTTGTGCGTCGACGACAAACAGCGAGCTCGTCGTATTGCACGCCGCTGGGACCGCTGTGCAGTCGGTTCCGGTCGGGAAGTAACCGCTGGGGATCAGCACCACCCACTTCTTGTTCGCGAGGCGGCCCACGTTCGGACGGCCGTAGGTATAACCCAGGTTTGCCGGATTCCCCGCCGTCGTGGAGGCCACGGAGCTGTTGAACTCCCAAAGCACCTTGCTTGACGCACCCGCTTCGGTCGCGGACGGATCGGTGATATCAAGCGCGTAAACACCGCGACCACCCATACGCAGGCCGCCGATCAGGATCGAATGCCAGCCCTGCGTACCCGACGAGAAGAAGACATCACGGACCACCGGGGTGGCATCGACCGTGGGGATGAATTTGTAGTTGTTCACCACCGTCAAATCGTAGAGGTGGTTGAACACAGCATTGGGAATGTAGGCCCACCGCTCCTTGCCGGGCGACGGCGCACGATCCACCGTGTCGGAGGCAGCGCCGGTGTACTTATCGCTAGCCAGCGTGGCATCGAACGCGTGGAGCATGCCGTCATTCGCACCGACATACAGCGTTGGCGCACGTTTCGCCCAGGTGTTTGCAAACGCGGTGTAGCTATACAACGGCTTCTTGGACGAATCCGTAGCAGATTCCGGATCACTCGCCGGCCAGGAATCGGAGTAACCCGCAGCAGGATACGCCACGTACACGGCCTGCGAATCGATGATCGCGCCGACAACCGAGCCGCGTGCGCGGAAGGTCGTGTTCTCATCCGTGCGTAACCCACGCAGGTAGTCCGTACGCTTCTGCGCGTTGCCATCGGAGGTGTAACGGGAGTCCACGGCTTTCAGGTTGACGCCGAGATCGCTCGTGTCACTCCAGGTGAAGGCCGTACCTACAAGCTTATTGCTGCTGTTGAATGCGGAAGTAAGGATGACACGATCACTGGGCGCTCGCGCATCGAGAAGTGCAGCCGCATCCCACAGCACCGCACCTACGTTACCGCTCCCGTCCACGCTCTTTGCGACGACCGAGCCCGAGTAATCCGTGCTGTTGAAGCCCGTGACGTAGGTGACAGCATTCACGCCAAGCACGGCCGTGTTGAGCGCGCTGGCCACCGGCGCTGTTTCGCGAGTCACGATACTGTTGATCACCGCCAACAACTGGTCGATCAACTGCTGCGGATTGTTTGCGCTGAACAAGCCACCACGACTATTGATCGCTGCGTGCCAGGTATCGTCCGCCTTCTCCGGAACGTCCTGCAGCTCGTTCATCGCAGCTGCAGAGTCCCACGCCGTCCACACCTTGGTGCCCTGCCGAAGCGCCTTGAGGTCACCCGGGAAGTTAAGGCTGCCGCCCAGGCCAAATGCCACGATGAACTGGGTCAGGTGGGGCCAGGTCGCTGGGTCATTCGCCGGGTTGAAGTAAACCTCATCAGGCAACTTCGTGGGATCGTTACCGATAGCAGTCGTTACCGGATCCCCGGTGATACCGGTGGTCTTGTCGGGGATATAGGGCACCACATTGTTCTTCGCGAACGTGCGCAGCGGTGTTGCCCAGTAATAGAAGGCCTGATCGGCGAAGCCCGGACGGCCGGTCTGATCAGGGCCGCTTCCGAAGATTGTAGCCACCTTGGATGTCGGATCGTACTTGCGCCCATCCGGCAACGTAATGGCGGCCTGATCAGCGTTCTGGTTAGGTGCTGCCGTCGCTGCGTTGGCGACCGAATTCAGGGTGAAATACTTATCGGGCGTCGTGACGCCGTTCTTAGTGGAACCTGCCGTAAAGTCGTCTTTCCAGCCACCATCGGTCACCAGCAGGTGGTAGTTGCGACGGCAGGTCAGCTCCTTCTTGTAGAAGCTGTCATAGTACGGATCGTTATCATTGTTGTTGGCATTGCCTGGACCGAGGTAGCGCATGACGCGCTCGGTGGCGCCTCGGGTAGGCGTGCCGCCACTTGGGGCCGATGCGTAAAGAAAGGTGAAGAACTTTGTTCGCTGCGTGGCGTCTGAAAGCGATTTAAGGATCGCACTGTTCGCAAGGCCGCTCGTGTTAAGCCGCTGCCACTGGATACGAATATTGCTCGGAATCGCCTGGAACGCACGAGATACGCTGGTTCGTGCTGCCAAATTGCGACTGCGGTAATAAGAATACCAGTTCGCAAAATTTGTCTGCTGCGTAGCCGTAAGCGCACCGACGTCGACAGCCGTGTAGTTGGCCGGCTTGTAGAGATTGGCGGTGTTACTAGCGTCAACGCCACTCTTCAGTACATAGTAGAACGCACGCGAGGCGCCCGTGGGAAACGGCATGTACCCAATCGAAAGATTGTAGTCGGCATTTTTTGTGTCGGTAATACGTGCCGCCGCTGCGCAGGTGGTCGATGCACTCGCGGCAGCCGCATTCCGAATAACATCGGGGCGAGGCGTGCTTCCAGACCACGACACCTGATACGCGGTGCTTAGATCGCGTGCCGCTGTCGACCCGCCCGAGTTCGCCGCGATACCGTCGTTCCAGGCAGCCGTGTATTTCGAATCCGGCATCGCCGTTCCATCGATTTTCCTTGGCGGCGTGTAGGTAACGTTGGGATCATAATAGAGCGTGTTCACCGCAGCGGAGAACGCCCACGGGTGTATGCCAGGAATCGGATCCTTGAAAGCGGTGGTGCCCGTGCCGGTGACACCATACCAGGTACACATCTTCCCGCCCGACGCCGGATCCTTGATATATCCAGCGTTGAGGCCGTACTGCGGATCGCCATCGCCGAGGATACCTGGCACGTACGACACCGACATGCTGCCCGAGTCGTCGTAGGTCAGGATGAGGTTGGGCGCCACCGCCAGGGTAAGGTCGGGCGGCGTCGCGCTCAGGTCGATGGTGTTGGGGGTGGCCGGCGCGGCGGCTCCCAGTACGCCGCCAGAGAGCGTCAACAGCAACGCCGCGGCAAGGGCCTGCAGATGGGACGAATGCTTGATCATGGTAGGTCCGTTCCTCAGTCCGACTTGGCGGCAAAGGTGGTTTCGAGGACACGCACAGCGTTTTCGCTGTTACCCACACCGCGCGCGGTCACGCGATAAATGTGCCGGTTGGTGCTGGTATAGCCCGTGCCGGTGCCGCCGGTGGAACCCGACTCGCGCTGCAGGCCTGCGCCCTGCGGCACTTCACGGCCCAGGTCTTCAATGAGGTAGTACGGGTTGTGCGCCAGCTTGAAGCTGTTGTCAGCTGATTCGTCGGTGAACTTGTCGCCGGTCGAGATGTATTCGGTACCACCCGTCGTGAACCAGCCCCCATTCGAACGAAAGTCCGCCGCTACCGTGCTGGGCGATGCCGCGTTGTACGAGATGCAGTCGCTCAGGGCACCCTGGGTGCATTTCATCAGCGTCGACGGATCGCCGCTGGCACGCCACAGGCGCCATTCGGCACCGCGCAGCGCCGACTCGGCAGACCATTCTGCCAGCTGGGAATTGCGCAAACCGCCGGCAAGGCGCTCCTGCATCAATGACGTGCCCGACGCCGCGACGGCAAGCAGGGTCACCAGCAACAGGAAGATCAGCGACACCACCAGCACGACGCCGCGTTGCTGCCGGGGGTTGTACGAAGTAAGGGGCGTAGCCATGGCGCGTTACCTTTAAGGGTTGTAGTTACGCATCATCACGAGCACGTTGAACTCGCGGCGCATCATGTGATCGTCAAAGCCCTGGTCGGATGGCTTAACGGCGAAACCCGACGACGAGGGAGCCGCCGGCGTCGTGATGCCGTCCGGGCGGTATGAATGCGCCAGGTCGGGCTCAAGCAGCGTGTACAGAGGCTTCTGGCCATCCATCAGAAGATGCAGCTCCACTGCCTTGACGGCACGCCACAGGCACCCGGCATCCGGCGTCAGCTGTTTCGCAGCGCCCGGGGGGCATGCCAGCGAACCGCTTCCCGCCGTTGCCGTATCCACCTCGTTCGCCGTGAGGTAGCGGACCATGCCGTTGGCATCCTCCACCGCGTAGCGGAAATCCATGCGCTCGACGCCGCGGGCGATCTCCTGGCACGGATCGGTGTTGTCGTTATCGCAACGCATGAGCGCGCCGGTCTTCGTCCCGTTGGCAGTGCCGTCGTTGCTTACGACCTGCAGGTAGTAAGTCACCGTACGGAAGGCACGAGTGAAATCGAAGAACTTGGGTGCGGCCTGGTCGGTGAGGCGAACGGCACGCGGCACGGCAAGGTTGTTGCCGGCGTCGGGCTTGAAGTTGCCGTTGCCGGTCACGGCGAACACGGTGGCATTGGAGCAATCGGCCACCATGCCGAGGTCACCCGCCTTGAAATCGGTAAGGGGCGGCTCGCCCGTGGCCGGCGAAATGCTGACATCGGTGATCTCGCCGTTCACAGAGGTCATGGTGCTCGCACCGCCGAGCGCCCAGCCCTGGGCCGAATCCAGGTAGCGCACGGTAAGCACAGCCGCGCCCAGCACACGGTTACCGATATCGGTGCCCATCGCCGGGACTTCAGTCGGTGCGGTGGGCGTGCAGGTCGCGGTGTTGCAATCGTAGCCGCGCATGAAGAAGAACGACGGAAGCGGATACGGCTCAGCAGGCTCGGCTGGATACGGCGAACCCCACGGCGTGGTGTTGTGCAGGGGGGAGAATGTCTTCGCGTAAACCATGGGCGTACGCAAGCCATCGAGAAAGACGCCGCTGCTGGTGGTGTTGGCGACGCCGCCCGTGCTGCTGCAGTACTGCGCGTTGACCATGTTGAGATCATCGGTCAGTCGCTGAACCGCGAACCGGCCCTCCTCCTGCAGGCGCGCCATCTGGGTCTGCGCGCTGTTGCTGCTGGACATGGACATAAAGACGCTGATGACGCCCGCGGATACCAGCAAGCCGAGCAACATGGCGACCATCAGCTCGACCAGCGTCACGCCGCGTACCGACCGGGAAGAAGTCATCGAACTCATGGCTGGAACACCCAGGTAAAGGATTGCAGGCCGTCGGCGGAATCCACCGTGCGGTCGTCGTTACCCGTAATGCCGCGTTCGGCCCAGGTGATGATCATCTTGCAGGAGCCGCCGTACGGCGGGCGCATGCCAATCTGGCTCGACGGGTTGTAGCTCAGGCCGGTGTTGACACAGGTGATCGTGGTCGTTCCCAAGCCCGGCACCGTGTCCTTCAACATCTGGCCCCACTGCAGCTGGTCGCGCAGCGCCACCTTGTTCGGATCGCAGGGGTTAGCCCCGTCGCAGACGGGATCGGTGCCCGACGCAAGCGGGTACGTACCGTTGTATTTCAGGCCCCACAGCCCATAGGGATTCGCACGCATGCGGTCCGCCATGTTGTTCGCGAGGAAGGCGACCTGGGTTCGGACGTAAGCCGTGTGGTTGGACTTGGTCGCGACGATTAACAACCCAGCCACGCCAATCAGGCCGATGCTGAAGATCAGCACGGCCATCAAGACTTCGATAAGCGACGCACCGCGCTGGCCGCGCGGCGTCTTCGATTCGGTCACGCTGGTTCCCCTACCCCTTTCGGACGCCTTTAAATTATCCAAAGCACAGGCGAACACCAGCGTCCGCCGACGTGCGGTCAGACTTTCCCGATAAGCGGTAGCCCTCCCCTGACACATCGCCGTCGTCGCCGGATAACACGGCGGTCACGGTGCGCCAGTGACAATTCACCGGTCAGGCAGGAGCAGTGCCCCGTGCAAGCCCAATACGTCCATTCGAGCCCCCAGGCGCTCTTCCGCATCGTCCGCCATGGTCACCGCTGGCGGGCGCTTTGCGATGGGCAGGAACTGGGCCGCTTCGACACCGCCGAGGAGGCCGTGCACGGTTTGCGTGAGGACCAGCCCAACGCAAAGCTGCCACGCAGGCTCACCGACTGGCGCTACATACCGGCGCCCGCGCTCGCACATCTGGCGCCGCCAAGCGCCGCAACCATGGCCCGGCTGGCCAGCGCGGCCTGAATCAGGACCCGGCGTCCCCGATCAGGCGATCAATGGCTCGCCTGGCGTGCTCGAGCAAATGATCCACCGAGGCGCAGTCCGCCAGGGGCGCGTTCGCGTCCGCCGTACCGATGTTGAGTACTTCAGCGCCGCCCTTCATCACCGTATAGCCGGTCAGGCTGCAAAGGATCTCGTGGCCCCTGTAATGGTGCACTGGGTGGTCCATGGCGGTTCCATGCGTGGGAAGGCTGCACCGGGAGGCTGCCCATCCTTGCCGGCTAAGCGCTTTTTATGGCCCCTGCGTCATGAAGCCTCTGTGTTTCGCTCGGCCCGCGCCATGCGCATTTAAGGCAAAAATACGCTCAGCGTTCAGCCTGTTGCCGCCATTCCCGGTCGAGCATGGCGTAGATCACGTCATCCACCCACTCACCCCGGAAGAAATAGCTCTCCACATGGTGAGCTTCCTGGCGGAACCCCAGCGAGCGCAGCAAGGCGATGCTGGCCACGTTCCGGGGGTCCACCGACCCCACGGTACGGCGGTAGCTCCACTCACCGAACGCGAGATCGAGCATGGCGGCCATGGCTTCGCGGGCGTACCCATTGCCCTGCCGGTCAGGCCGCAGGGAGACGCCAAACTCGATGGCATCGCTGGTGGAAGCCGGGAAATGGATTCCAAGGTCGCCGACGAGCTCACCGCTGGCGCGCTCGCGCACGGCGAGCTGGCACCACGCATCCCGGGTTCCGAACGGAAGCGTAAGTTGGTCGGCGATAAAGGCTTCCGCCTCACCTAGGTTCGCGGGCTTCCACCCCTGGTATCGGGCTACCGCATCGTCCCCGCGGTAGGCGAACAGCCGGGGTGCATCGGCCGGATCCAGCCGATCCAGGCGCAGGCGCGCCGTTTCAATGTTTATATCCCGCGTTGCGTTCATGCGTTCCTCGCGATCGTTGGGGCCCCCGCCGCGCAACCTTTTACGCAGGCGTTACCCGAAAAGCGCCCTTACCGGGCAGCATTTTTACGTTAGCGGCGAAGATACTGGCGCCACCTTCCCGAGGGAACACCTGACGATGTCGATCCTTGTGATCACTGGCCCACGAAATGACATGCCGGCAGCCCCCCTGGCGGATGCCGCCATGTGCCGGTTGTGGGAGCGTGCGCAGTCGGCCGGTATCGACCTGAGCTGGCGGCCATGCCGGGATTTCAGCGAGCTTGGCCATTGCCTTCGCTGCGGCAACAACGCAGAACTCATCCTGCTGGATGTGGATGCGGATAGCGTGCCCGCCTGCCATGTCGCGGGCTTGCGCGACGCACTGAGCGCCCTGCCCGTCCCGTACATCGAAGTCCACGATGACAGCCGCGAAAGCGATGCATCCGTCCTGGCCCCCGGGCACCCGGCGCTGGTCAGCGTGGTCGTGCCGGGTAACGCGGCGGCGGGCTACGACATGGCGCTGTCGATTGGGCTGCGGTATCTGGCCGAAGGGGCGCGCCTGGCGGCGTGAGCCGGCTGCGCCGGGATCGCGCGCGAGCGCGCTCCTACACAAGACCTGCGCGACAGGCAAAAAAAAAACCCGCGTGAGCGGGTTTCTTCGTGTCTTCCGCGACCGCGCCGGGCAATCGGGGAAGCAAAGTGGTGCCGGAAATAGGAATCGAACCTACGACCTCATCATTACGAATGACGCGCTCTACCAACTGAGCTATTCCGGCGAGACGCGGAATTCTAGGGGACCTTAGCCCCCTGTGCAAGACCTCAGGACGCCAGGCGCAGTTCTTTGGGCAAGGCGAAGGTGATGCTCTCGGCTTCGCCATCCAGTTCCTGCACGGAGCCCGCGCCCCACGACTGCAGGCGGGCGATCACTTCCTTCACGAGCTTCTCAGGGGCCGATGCGCCCGCCGTGACACCGATACGGGCCTTGCCTTCAATCCAGGCCTGCTCGATATGCTCGGCGCCATCGATCAGGTAGGACGGCACGCCCTGCTTTTCCGCCAGCTCGCGCAGGCGGTTGGAATTGGAGCTGTTCACCGAGCCGACCACCAGCACCAGGTCGACCGCATCGGCCAGGCGGCGCACGGCATCCTGGCGGTTCTGCGTGGCGTAGCAGATGTCGTCCTTGCGCGGGCCTTCGATGGACAGGAACTTGGCGCGCAGGGCCTTGATGATGGCGATGGTGTCATCCACCGAGAGCGTGGTCTGGGTGACGAAGGCGAGCTTGTCCGGCTGCACCGGCACGAGCTCCTCGACATCCTCGACCGATTCCACGAGATAGATGTTGCCGGCGTTGGCCCGGTTCCACTGGCCCATGGTGCCTTCCACCTCAGGGTGGCCGGCATGACCGATCAGGATCACGTCGTGACCGGCGCGGCCCAGGCGGGCCACCTCCATGTGCACCTTGGTCACCAGCGGGCACGTGGCATCGAAAACGCGCAGGCCACGGCGGTCGGCTTCCTCGCGCACTGCCTTCGGTACGCCGTGGGCGCTGAAGATAACGGTGGAGTTATCCGGCACTTCGTCGAGCTCTTCCACGAACACGGCGCCATCGGCGCGCAGGCGCTCGACGACGTACCGGTTGTGCACCACTTCGTGGCGGACGTAGATGGGCGCACCGTACGACTCGAGCGCACGCTCCACGATGGCGATGGCGCGATCGACGCCAGCACAGAACCCGCGGGGGTTGGCAAGAAGGATATCCATGCCCTGGATTATCGCACGGCCGGGGTCAGGCTTTCTTCGGGGTGGGCGTGAACAAGCTGAACACGATGAGCCCGGCCGCACCCACGGAAATGGCGCAGTCGGCCACATTGAATACCGGGAACGGATAGCTGCCCAGGTACACCTGGATGAAATCCGTGACCTTGGCCGCGTGTACGCGATCGATGAGATTGCCCAGCGCGCCAGCGATGATCATGGCAAGCGGTGCGGCGGTGCGCCAGTCGCCGCGGGGGGTGCGGGCAAGCCAGGCCGCCAGGATGGCGCTGATGCCCACCGCCAGCACGGCAAAGAACCAGCGCTGCCAGCCCGCGCTATCTGCCAGGAAACTGAACGCGGCGCCGGTATTGAACGTGAGCGTCCAGTACAGGAACCCCGGAATGACCGGATGTGGCGTCTCGGCGGGCTGCAGGGCCACCAGCGCCCACCACTTGGTCAGCTGGTCGGCCACCATCAGGCCGAGGGTGAGCCAGAGCCAGGCCAAAGCATTGGGGCGGGGGCGGTTAGTCATGCAGGAAGCCAATCAATAGAGGGTCTGCCCCTGTTGGGGCGCGCTTGCCCCCCGAAGAGGGGGTAAACGCGCCCCAACAGGGTTTGAGGCTTAGAACCAGCGGCGGTCTTCGCCCGGGCCGGTCACATTCTCCACGCAGCGGGCGCAAGCCTCCGGATGCTCCGGGTCGTGGCCGACATCCGGGCGGTGCTGCCAGCAACGGACGCACTTGGCCCAGTCGGTGACAGCCGCCGAAACGTACACCTCACCCTCTTCCAGCTCTACCTTCTCCGCCGTGGCCGGGCGGCCATCGAGCGTTGCCAGAGCGACGTCAGAAGTGATGAAGAAGAAGCGCAACTCCTCCGACGACTCGGCGAGGGCCGACTGGGTGGCCACATCTGCGTGCAGCGTGATCGTGGCATCGAGCGAGGCGCCGATCTGGCCGGCCTTACGCATGCCCTCGAGCACCCGCGAAGCGGTCTCACGGATGGCGAGGAGCTTGCCCCACCACGCGCGGGTCTCGGCATCCTGGCGCACCTCAAGGCCTTCATAGAAGGTCTCGAACAGCACCGATTCACTGCGCGAGCCCGGCAGGTGCTGCCAGATCTCTTCCGCGGTGAAGCTCAGCATCGGCGCGATCCAGCGCACCATCGCCTCGGCGATGCGGTACATCGCGCTCTGCGCGCTGCGCCGGCCGCGGCTCTCCGTCGGCATGGTGTACAGGCGGTCCTTGGTGACATCCAGGTACAGCGCGCCCAGCTCGTTGGTGCAGAAGTTCTGCACGCGCTGGACGATTTCCGGGAAGTCATAGCGCTCATACGCGGCAACGATCGCCGCCTGCGTATCGGCAGCCTGCCGCACGGCCCACTGGTCAAGCGGCAGGCAGGCATCCGTGGCCAGCAGGTGCTTGTCCGGATCGAAGCCATCCAGGTTGCCGAGCAGGAAGCGTGCCGTGTTGCGGATGCGGCGGTACGTATCCGCTACGCGCTTCAGGATCTCATCCGACAGCGACATCTCGTTGCGGTAATCGGTGGAGCAGATCCACAGGCGCAGGATGTCTGCACCCAGGGTCTTCATGATGTCCTGCGGCTCGATACCGTTGCCCAGCGACTTGGACATCTTGCGGCCCTGCGCATCCACGGTGAAACCGTGGGTAAGCACATGGTCGTACGGCGCGCGCCCGTGGATGGCAGCCGAGGTGAGCAGCGACGACTGGAACCAACCGCGGTGCTGGTCGGAGCCTTCCAGGTACATCACCTTGTATTCGCTGGCGCCGCCGGCCTGCAGTTCGGGGCGCTGGCCCACGACCGCGAAGTGGCTCACGCCGGAATCGAACCACACGTCGAGGACGTCGGTCACCTTCTCGTACTTGTCGGTCTCATCGCCGATCAGCTCGCGCGGATCGAGCGTGAACCAGCTATCGATGCCTTCGTGGGCGACCTTCTGCGCCACCTTTTCCATCAGTGCGACGGAATCCGGGTGCGGCTCGTGCGTGTTCTTGTCGACGAACAGCGTGATGGGCACGCCCCAGGTGCGCTGGCGCGAGATGCACCAGTCCGGGCGGCCTTCGACCATGCCACGGATGCGCTCTTCGCCCCAGCCCGGCACCCAGCGCACGGACTTGATCGAGGTCAGCGCCGTCTCGCGCAGCCCGGCCGTTTCCATGCCGATGAACCACTGCGGTGTGGCGCGGTAGATCACCGGGGTCTTGTGGCGCCAGCAATGCGGGTAGCTATGGGTAAGCTTGGCGAAGGCGAGCAGCACGCCACGCGAACGCAGCAGGTCGACGATGGCGTCGTTACCCTTCCAGATGTGCATGCCGGCAAACGTGACATCGCCCGCCAGCGGCAGATCGCTGCGGTACACCCCGCGGCCATCCACATAATTCAACGTGCCGATGCCGTACTGCTGGCCCACGGCAAAGTCTTCCGCGCCGTGGTCAGGCGCGGTGTGCACGGCACCGGTACCGTCCTCATCCGACACGTGGTCGCCGAGGATGATGGGCACGTGCTTGTCGTAGAACGGATGCTTTAGCTGCTGGTTTTCCAGCGCGGCACCCTGCTTGCGGCCGAGCACGTTCACACCCTCCACGCCGTAGCGTGCGAGTGCCTTTTCAGCGAGTGCGGAGGCGACGACGAGCAACACGCGCTTGCCATCACGGGCTGGCCCCTCGACGAGCGCATATTCGATTTCGCCACCCAGCGATACCGCCTGGCTGGACGGAAGCGTCCACGGGGTGGTGGTCCAGATCGGCACGGCGACGATCGCATCGCCAACCTCGACGCCAAACTCGGCGCCCATTTCCTTCGGGTACACGGCGTCGTACGCCACGTCCACCGCCGGCGAGGTCTTGTCGGCGTACTCGATCTCGGCTTCGGCCAGGGCCGAGCCGCAATCGAAGCACCAGTACACCGGCTTGGCGCCGCGCACGACGTGGCCGTTATCGACGATGCGCGCGAGCGCGCGGATCATGTCGGCTTCGTAGGTGAAATCGAGCGTGCGGTACGGCCGCTCCCAATCACCCAGCACGCCAAGGCGCTTGAAGTCGGTACGCTGCAGGTCGATCTGCGCCAGGGCGTATTCGCGGCACTTCTGGCGGAAGGCGGCAGCGTCGAGCTTGTCGCCCGCCTTGCCGAACTTCTTCTCGATAGCGATTTCGATCGGCAGGCCATGGCAATCCCAGCCCGGCACATACGGTGCGCGGTAGCCGGCGATCAGCTTGGATTTGACGATGACATCCTTCAGCACCTTGTTCACGGCGTGGCCAAGGTGGATCGCGCCGTTCGCATACGGCGGGCCGTCGTGCAGCACGAACACCTTGTCGCGCCCGGCGGTCTTTTCCTGGATCTGCTGGTAACGGCCGACACGCTCCCAGCCGGCAAGCCAGTTCGGCTCGCGCTTGGGCAGGTCGCCGCGCATCGGGAATTCCGTCTGCGGCAGGTTGATGGTGTTCTTGTAATCCTGGGTCATCGCTGGCAACCGTGGTGTGTCATGCATCGGCAAGGATGGGGTTCATCCCCAGGGCCTGCCGGGCGGCGCGTTCGTCCTGGCGCATCTGTGCGGTCAGGGCGTCCAGGCCGTCGAATTTTTCTTCATCGCGCAACTTCCGCACAAACTCCACGCCGATGCGCTGGCCGTAGAGATCGCCGGAGAAATCGAACAGATGGGCTTCGAGCAGGGGCTCGCTTACTTCGTTCACCGTGGGGCGAAAGCCCAGGCTAGCCACGCCGGGCCAGCTGCACGGGCCGTCGCCAACGCCAATGCGCACCGCGAAAATGCCCTGGATGGGGCTGACGCGGTCGCGCAGGTGTACGTTGGCGGTGGGGTAGCCCAGTTCGCGGCCAAGCTGCTTGCCGTGCTCCACGTGGCCGTCGATCACGAAGGGACGGCCCAGCAGCACGGCGGCATCGGCAAAGCGGCTCTCGGCAAGCAGGGAGCGCACCTTCGACGACGAAACCCGCTCGCCATCGACCAGCACCGGGGCCACGGCATGGGCCGTGAAGCCCAGTTCGGCACCCATGGCCTGGAGCAAGGCAAAGTCACCGCCACGGCGGTGGCCGAAGCGGAAATCCTCACCCACCCACACCTCGCGGGCGGCGAGCCGACCGACGATGACCTGGCGCACGAAGTCCTCGGCGGACATCTTCGTCAGGGCTTCGTCGAAGCGCAGGGAAAGCAGTTCAACCATACCCGCCGCGGACATGCCTTCGGCCTTCTCGCGAACGCCGGACAAACGCGGCACCGGCTCCTTCGAAAAGAAGGCGCGCGGCAGCGGATCAAAGCTGATGACAGCCGGGGCCAGCCCCTTGTCCGCGGCGCGCTGGCGCACCTGGGCAAGGATGGCCTGGTGGCCCAGGTGCAGGCCATCGAATGCACCGATGGCGACGACGCTACCCTGGGGCGTGAGGCAGCCGCCATCCACGTCGCGATGGAGTCGCAGCGTCATGCGCGGCCGCCTTGGGGTCGATGCGGAATAAAAGCCATCGGGCCAGTATAGCGGCCCCATTGCGCCGCACAATGCGTGCCCAGCCCCTGTAGGAGCGTGCTTGCACGCGATGGGACTGGCGGCAACCCCGATCGCGTGCAAGCACGCTCCTACAAAGAGCGGTGGCTTAGCGGGCGCGAAGCTCGCCCGGACGGAAACCCATCGCGAACAAGGCCGCCACGTACGAGCCGCCTCCGGCGCAAACCAGCACGGCCAGGCGCCCTACCCGCGTCCATTTTTCGACCCCGCTCCACTCCGGCCAGATATACAGGCCGGCCAGCAGCACGGCGGACATCACGGCACAGGCAACGGCGAGGCGGAGGATATGGCGGGGCCAGCCCGGCTGGCGTTCATACACCCCCGCCTTGCCCAGCCAGCGCCAGAGCAGGCCGAGGTTGATGTAGCTGGCGATCGCGCTGGCCATACCCAGGGCCATGTGCAGACCCGGAATGGTCGCAATGGCCTGCAGCCACGAGCCTTCCTTCTGGGCAGGCGTACCCCACAGGGCCACCAGCAAGGCCAGGCACAGCACGTTCAGCACCATGTTCGACACCAGCGAGGCCACGCCGGCCCGTACCGGGGTCCGGGTGTCCTTGCGCGCGTAGAAAGCCGGCAGCACGACCTTCACCATGGCGAAGGCCGGCAGGCCAAAGCTGAGTGCCGTGATCGAAAGCGAGGCCATCTTCGTATCGAACGCTGTGAACCGGCCGTTCTGGAAGATCGTGGCCACCAGCGGGAACGAGAGGATCATCAGGGCGAACATGGCCGGCACGGCGATCAACAGCGTGGTGCGCAAGCCCCAGTCCAGGGCGCGGGAGAAACCGTCCCGATCGCTGGCCACGTGATGCCGGGAAAGCGACGGCAGGATCACCGTGCCCAGGGCCACGCCGAACACACCCAGCGGAAGCTCCAGGAAGCGGTCCGCCTGGGAGAGCCAGCTCTGCGAACCGGCGATCAGCAGCGAAGCAATGATCGTATCCAGCAGCAGATTGATCTGCGCCACCGAGGAGCCAAACAGGGTCGGCACCATCAGGCGCATGATCCGGCGCACATCCGGCGACTGCCAGCCCCAGCGCGGCAGGGTCAGCAGATCGAGCTGGCGCAGCGCGGGAAGCTGGAACGCCAGCTGGAGCACGCCCGCCACCAGGATCGCCCAGCCCATGGCCATGATCGGGGTGTGCAGCATGGGCGCCAGCCAAAGCGCGCCAGCAATCATGCACAGGTTGAGGATCACCGGCGTCAGCGCCGGCAGGCCAAAGCGATGGAAGCTATTCAGCGCGCCGCCGCTCAGGGCGGTCAGCGAGACGAACAGCAGGAAGGGAAAGGTCAGGCGGAGCAGGTCCACCGTGAGATCGAACTTCCCCGGCTCGTTGACCGCGCCGGGTGAAAACAGCGCCGTGACCTGTGGCGCGAAGATGATACCGATGGCCGTGACCAGCAAGAGCACCCCGCCGAGGGTGCCCGAGGTCCGCGCCATCAGGTCTTTCAGGTCCGCGTGGGTACGGGTTTCCTTGACCTCGGTGAACACCGGCACGAAAGCCGTGGAAAACGAGCCCTCGGCGAACAGCCGGCGCATGAAGTTCGGAATGCGGAACGCGACGAAAAACGCGTCGGTAGCCGCGTTGGCGCCGAACGAGTGGGCAATGGACATGTCGCGGACCAGGCCGAGCACGCGCGAAACCATGGTCATGCTGCTGAAGGACAGCATGCTGCGTAAGAGGCTGGGAGCTTTCATCCGTACCTGGGGCCGCCGGTAAACCGCTAGTTTGACAAAGGCAGGCAGGCGGGGGACAGTCCTCATTCTGGATTTTCCCGGGCAATCCCCGGGGCACCTGCCCGCCCGGCCTCCCGCGCGGGGGCTAACCTATTGACGCAGCCCCAGTTTGGCCGCAAAATGGGCGTCTTTCTTAAAACCCACCGAACACTGGAGCTTTACCTTGGCCAACATCAAGTCCGCGAAGAAGCGTGCGCGTCAGTCGGAGCAGCGCCGGCTGCGCAACGTCAGCGCGCGTTCCATGGTGCGTTCCGCACTGAAGAAGGTCGTCAAGGCGATCGACGCCAAGGATAAGGCAGCCGCTGCCTCCGCTTATGCCGTCGCCGTGCCGGTCATGGATCGCTACGCCGCCCGCGGCCTGATCCACAAGAACAAGGCCGCTCGCCACAAGAGCCGTCTGAACGCGAAGATCCGCGACCTGGCCTAAGGCCTGCGCGACATCGCTGTTCACGAAAAAGCCGGCGCAAGCCGGCTTTTTTGTTGCCCACCGCACTCCACCCCATCGGGCAGCCGCTCAGGCGGCTGGCGGAAATCCGAAGTACTCGCCATGGACGCGGGCGCCCCGTGGAATCTCACGGAACAGCTTGACGATAAGCAGTACATCGCCCGAGGCGGCCAGTCCGTTCATGATCGACAGCGTGGCCAGGAAAGGCACCACCGCCGCCGGCACATAGGGCGAGATGGCCCACGGCAGCACCGTAAGGAACACGATCGGCGCGACCAGCGTCCATGCCAGCCTTCCACGGGACTGCTCACCGTTGTAGCTGGCATAGAACAGGAAATTCTTGGGCAGCACACCCACGACCGACTGGCTCGAAAAACCAGCGTAAGGGTGCGACAGCAAGTGAACCAGTTCGTGAATGACGATCACGCTCAGCAAGGTGGGGATAAAAATCTCGGGGGGCTGGTCGAATGTGCCAAACACAATCGCGTTCGGCCACAGTGAACGCCACGAGAGATAAAGCACGGGTCCTACGATCACGATACCGATGATCATCGCAATGACGTGTACGCGCGAGTAGTCCGTGACCAGCTTCGTTTTCTCGGAAAGCTGGCACTCCACGATCGGGGGCATCCCCATTCTGAAACGCATCCTTGACCTCGTCGAGTGTGGGCGACTGGGGATTTCCATATTTACTGTCGCGCCAATCGCGCGCAAGCGCGCTCCTACAGAAGCAGGATGGCGCGCCAGGAATCGCCGCTTTATTCGCCGCGCATGCGGACGTCGTCGCTCGCTTCGGTCTCAGCCTTGCGGGCGGCGCGCTCGGCGTCGAAGAACTGCTGAACCTGCAGGCAGACTTCGCGAGTGCCCTGCTGGCCTGCGGCCGAAACGAGGAACGACGGCGCAGTCCAGCCGAGACGGTTGACGATGTCGTTGGCCGTGGCCTCGAGCTCTTCCTCGTCGTCGAACACGTCCATCTTGTTGATGACCAGCCAGCGCGGGCGATCGACCAGTTCGGTATCGAAGTTGGCCAGCTCGCGCTCGATCGCCTGCACCTGCTCCACCGGGTCGGAACCATCGATGGGGCGGATATCGACCACGTGCAGCAGCAGGCTGGTGCGCGAGACGTGGCGCAGGAACTGGATGCCGAGGCCGGCGCCATCCGCAGCACCCTCGATGATGCCCGGGATATCGGCGATCACGAAGCTCTGGTCGGTACCGATGCGCACCACACCCAGGTTCGGGTGCAGCGTGGTGAACGGGTAATCGGCGACACGCGGCGTAGCGGCCGACACCGCGCGGATAAAGGTGCTCTTACCGGCGTTCGGGAAGCCCAGCAGGCCCACATCGGCCAGCAGACGCAGTTCGAGCTTCAGGTCGCGCACTTCACCCGGCGTGCCCGGGGTCGCCTTGCGCGGCGCACGGTTCACCGAGCTCTTGAAATGGATGTTGCCCAGGCCACCACGGCCGCCATCGGCCACCTTCAGGCGCTGGCCGTTGGCCGTGAGGTCGCCAATCACTTCGTCGGTATCGACGTTGGTGACAACCGTACCCACCGGCACGCGGATGAAAATGTCCTCACCGCCCTTGCCGTACATCTGGCTACCCATGCCGTTCTGGCCGCGCGGGGCCTTGAACTGGCGCATGTGGCGGAAATCGACCAGCGTGTTCAGGCCTTCGTCGGCTACCAGCCAGACCGAACCGCCATCGCCGCCGTCGCCACCATCGGGGCCGCCGAACGGGATGAATTTTTCGCGGCGAAAACTGGCACAGCCGTTGCCGCCGCTACCGGCCGTGACTCGAATCTGTGCTTCGTCGACGAATTTCATGGGGAAAACCTGGGCAGTGAATCGGGGGCCTTACAAACGAAAAGCCCCGCCGTGGGGCGGGGCCTTCGCTATCGCGTCGGGGCGAATTACGCCTGGACGACGTCGACGAACTTGCGACCCTTATCGCCGCGGGTCTTGAAGGCAACGGTGCCATCAACCAGCGCGAACAGGGTGTGGTCGCGGCCGAGGCCGACGCCCACGCCGGCGTGGAACTTGGTGCCACGCTGACGAACGATGATGTTGCCGGCTTCAACAGCCTGGCCGCCATAGATCTTCACACCGAGATACTTCGGGTTCGAATCGCGACCGTTACGGCTGGAACCTACGCCTTTTTTATGTGCCATGACTCAATATCCTCCGGCGACTCAGGCGTTGATGCCCGTGATCTCGATTTCGGTGTAATGCTGACGGTGGCCCTGCTGACGCTTGTAGTGCTTGCGGCGGCGGAACTTGATGATGCGGATCTTATCGGCACGGCCGTGGGCGCGGATCTTCGCGCTGACGGTGGCACCGGCGACCAGCGGGGCGCCAACGGTGATGGATTCGCCTTCGCCGACGAGGAGAACTTCCTCGAACGTAAAGGTCGCATCGACTTCGGCGGGGAGCAGCTCGACGCGCAGGACTTCGCCCTGCATCACGCGGTACTGCTTGCCACCGGTCTTAATGACTGCGTAGCTCATGGTGGATTCCTGTTACTGGTTATGTAGTTCTTTTTAGGGTGTTGCGGGTGTTACGAACCGCGAATTATAGCGGAGCCGAAAAGGCAAGGTCAATCAGGTGGTTGTACGGCCGCCAAGGCCCCGGCAGCTCCGCCGCACGCCCCGTAGGAGCGCGCTTGCGCGCGATGGGGGCACCGCACCCTCCCCGTCAATAGTTAAGTATATCAACAACCTGGAGTTTTGGCGCCTTCCGTGGCGCCCGATCGCGCGCAAGCGCGCTCCTACACAAAGCCGGGTTATTTCTTCTTGGCTGGCGCCGGAGCCGGGGCTGGGGTGGCCGGCTTGGCCGCCGCACCCGTGGCCGGGCACTGGCCCTGGGCGTTCAGGGTGCCCTGGCTCTGCAGCTGGCTGATCATCTGCTGGCCGCGTTCCTGGCCCCACTGCTTGCCCACCTGCATGCCCTCGGCCATGGTGGCCGGCATCTGGGTGATCACCTTCTGGCCCAGCGGCGATTTGTAGAACTTGAGCAGGCCGTCGATATCCTCGGCCGTGAAATGCTTCTGGTAGACCGGCACCATGCGGCCGATCAGCTGGTTGGTAGCGTTGGCATCCACGAAGCCTTGCCAGTAGCTGGCCGGCACGCAAGGCAGCGCGCTGGCCATCACCCCGGCCATCTGGCTGTTCATCTGGCTGAGCATGCGGCCCATGCCCACGGCATCCATAAGCTGGCGCACCTGCGCCTCGCTCGGGGGCGCCGCCATGGCCTGCCCCGCCGCACACGTCGCCAGCACGAGGCCGGCAGCGATCCCTGTCCACTTACGCATGGTATGTCCTCTTCACAATGGAAAGACGGGCCCCAAACCCGGGGGCCGGGCCATGGTAGCCGGGTGGCGACCATCCGGACACAAGGCTTGTGCTGAACCGTCAAAAGTCGATGTGAAATGAAGGCTTGACGCCCTTGGTATAGTCATCGTCTTCCCCCATTTTTGTCGGCACATGGACAGCATTCGCATCCGCGGCGCCCGCACGCACAATCTCAAGAACATCGATCTCGACCTGCCCCGTGACAAGCTCATTGTCATTACGGGGCTATCCGGTTCCGGTAAATCGTCCCTGGCTTTCGACACCATCTACGCCGAAGGCCAGCGTCGCTACGTCGAGTCGCTGTCGGCTTATGCCCGCCAGTTCCTCTCGATGATGGAAAAACCGGACGTGGATACGATCGAAGGCCTTTCCCCGGCCATCTCGATCGAGCAGAAGTCGACGTCCCATAACCCCCGCTCCACCGTCGGTACGATCACCGAGGTGTACGACTACCTGCGCCTGCTTTACGCGCGTGTCGGCACACCACGCTGCCCGAACCACGGGATCCCGCTCGAAGCGCAAACGGTCAGCCAGATGGTGGATAGCGCCCTGGCGCTGGATGCCGACAAGCGCTGGATGCTGCTTGCGCCGGTCATTCGTGAGCGCAAGGGCGAACACGTCCAGGTGTTCGAGCAGCTGCGCGCACAGGGTTTCGTCCGTGCCCGTGTGGATGGCGAGGTGTACGACCTTGACGCCGTGCCGCCGCTCACGCTGCGCCAGAAACACACGATCGAAGCCGTCATCGACCGCTTCCGCCCGCGCGACGACATCAAGCAGCGCCTTGCTGAGTCGTTTGAAACGGCCCTGCGCCTGGGCGACGGCATCGTCATCCTGGTGGACATGGATGACGCGAAGGCGGATGAGCAGCTGTTCTCATCGCGCTTCTCCTGCCCCATGTGCGATTACTCGCTGCCGGAGCTCGAGCCGCGCCTGTTCTCGTTCAACTCGCCGGTGGGCGCCTGCCCCACCTGCGATGGCCTGGGCGTGACCCAGGTGTTCGATCCGGCGCGCGTCGTGGGCCACCCCGAGCTCAGCCTCGCGGGCGGCGCCATCCGTGGCTGGGATCGCCGCAACGCGTACTACTTCCAGATGATCATTTCGCTGGGCAAGCACTACGGTTTCGATCCGGAAACGCCCTGGCGCCAGCTCAGCAAGGCCCAACAGAATGCCGTGCTGTACGGTTCGGGCAAGGATCTGATCCCGTTCCGCTACATCACCGATCGCGGCGGCAAGGTCACCCGCGAGCACAAGTTCGAGGGCATCATCAACAACCTCGAACGCCGCTACCGTGAAACAGAATCTGCGGCGGTGCGCGAGGAAATGCAGCGCTACATCGCCGATCATCCGTGCCCGGATTGCGGCGGCCAGCGCCTGAATCCTTCCGCTCGCAACGTGTTCGTGGCGGATAAGGCCATCCCGCAGATCACCGGCCTGGCGATCGACAACGCGCTCGATTTCTTCGCCACGCTGAAGCTCAGCGGCTGGCGCGGCGAGATCGCGGTAAAGATCATCAAGGAAATCCGCGAGCGCCTGACGTTCCTGAACGACGTGGGCCTCAACTACCTCACGCTCGATCGCCAGGCGGACTCGCTTTCGGGTGGCGAGGCGCAGCGCATCCGCCTGGCCAGCCAGATCGGTGCCGGCCTGGTGGGCGTCATGTACGTGCTGGATGAGCCTTCGATCGGGCTGCACCAGCGCGATAATGAGCGCCTGCTCGGCACCCTCACCCGCCTGCGCGACCTGGGCAACACCGTGATCGTGGTGGAGCACGACGAGGATGCGATCCGCGCTGCGGATTACCTGCTCGATATCGGCCCGGGCGCGGGCGTGCACGGCGGCTCCATCGTCGGCGAAGGCACGCTGGAACAGGTGATGAAATCGCCCACCTCGGTCACCGCCAAGTACCTGAGCGGCGAGCGCGGCATCAAGGTGCCCGAAAAGCGCCGCCAGGCGATCGATGGCCAGTGGGTGGAACTGAAGGGCGCCACCGGCAACAACCTGAAGGACGTGGACCTGCGCATCCCCGTGGGTACGTTCACCTGCGTGACGGGTGTGTCCGGCTCGGGCAAGTCCACGCTGGTCAACGATACGTTCTACCGCATTGCCGCGATGGAATTGAACGGCGCCAGCGAGCAGCCGGCGCCCTACGAATCCATCGAAGGCCTGAACCTGTTCGACAAGGTGGTCGATATCGACCAGTCGCCGATCGGGCGCACGCCGCGTTCGAACCCGGCCACGTATACCGGCCTGTTCACTCCCCTGCGCGAGCTGTACTCGCAGGTGCCGGAAGCGCGCTCGCGTGGTTACACGCCGGGTCGCTTCAGCTTCAACGTACGCGGCGGCCGCTGCGAGGCGTGCGAAGGCGATGGCATGATCAAGGTGGAGATGCACTTCCTGCCGGATGTGTACGTGCCTTGCGATGTGTGCCACGGCAAGCGCTACAACCGCGAAACGCTGGAAGTGCTGTACAAGGGCCACACCATCGCCGATGTGCTCGACATGACGGTGGAAGATGCGTTCAAGCTGTTTGAGAACGTGCCGGTGATCGCCCGCAAGCTGGAAACGTTGCGCGCGGTGGGCCTGGATTACATCAAGCTCGGCCAGAGCGCCACGACGCTCTCCGGCGGCGAAGCGCAGCGCGTGAAGCTGTCGAAGGAACTGTCCAAGCGCGATACGGGCAACACGCTGTACATCCTGGATGAGCCGACCACTGGCCTGCACTTCCACGATATCGAGCAGTTGCTTGAGGTGCTGCACACCCTGGTGAACCACGGCAACACCGTGGTCGTGATCGAGCACAACCTCGATGTGATCAAGACCGCCGACTGGCTGGTGGATCTTGGCCCCGAGGGTGGTGCTGGCGGCGGCCGCATCCTGGTCAGCGGTACGCCCGAGACGGTTGCCAACACGAAGGCATCGCACACCGGGCGGTTCCTTCTGCCGCACTTGAAGGCACCCGCGCCCGCCGCGAAGGAAAAGCCGGCTGCAAAGAAGGCACCGGCCAAAGCCCCCGCCAAGGCGGCGAGCAAAACCACCACCAAAGCCACCACGAAGGCGGCACCGGCCGCGAAGAAGAAAAAGACCGCATGAGCACCGAAGCTTCCCAGGCGCCCGCGCCGAACCCCATCTTCATCACGCCGATGGACGTGCGCTGGCAGGACCTTGATGCCTACAACCACGTCAACAATGCGAATTACCTGGTGTACCTGCAGGAAGCCCGCCTGAAGTGGCTCATGAACCTGCCGGATCCGTGGTACAGCCCGGAAGCCGCGCCGGTGATGGCGCACAGCGAGATCAACTACCGACTGCCGATCGAGTGGCCGGCCGATATCCAGATCGAGCTTTACGTGAACCGCATCGGCAGCAGCTCCATGACCGTGGGCCACCGCATCGTGGATAGCCAGGACGCCACCCGCATCCACGCGGATGGCAGCGTCACCATGGTGTGGATCGATACCAAGACCGGCCGGCCCGTGGCGCTGCCGCAGGCGGTTCGCGACGCGGCCAAGGGCTGATATTCGCCCTGCGGGGCGACGAAAGCGCCCCTTGTAGGAGCGGGGGGGGGGGGGGGGGGGGGGGGGGGGGGGGGGGCGGGGGGGGGGGGCGCGCCCCCCCCCCCCCCCCCGCCCGGGCCGCGGCCCGCGGCGCCGCAGCCCGGCGGGCGGGGACGCCGGGGCGC